>CAVEIY010000316.1:0-2009 GCA_963615825.1 Flexilinea sp. | reverse complement strand
ATGCCACCTGAAATAAAACCGTGTTTGGGGCAGCAAAAAAGCAGCCCGTATTTCTGCAAGCTGCTCGTTGCTGATACCATATTTACTTTTGAAATCGTGCTTCGTATGCGTCTGTCGCCGCCTGCTTCACTGCTGGCCGCTTATCCTTCATCCGGTTTCTGAGCCACACCATATCTGCCTTACTCAGAAAGAACGGCAGATTGTCGATCCGGTTCAGCGTGATCTGCTCTGCCTGCTGTTCCGGTGGCAGGGAAGCACAGCTTTTACAGATATGGGCCGCGTGGCCTTTGCCGCTGAATTTCTCATTGGCTTTGTAACAGCCGCACACCTTACAGTAATGGCCGTGCGGTTTCATCGGCTGACCTCTTTGTCCCGCTTGATAGTTTTGCTCCGAGTGGGAATCGCCAGCAGCTTTCGGGTGCGGATCTCCAGAATCTTTTCCAACGCCTGCAGATGTGCCTCCGGGAGATTGATGGACGGATGTCGCTTGAATTTGAACCCGATCATCCTGCGAAGCTGTTCTTTTTGCCTCGGCCCCATGACCGCCGCACAGACCTCCTCAAAGGAGAGTCGATAGGGGGTCGTGCGCATGGCAGCGTATTCCTGCAGGGCAGAGAAATCTGCCAGCTCATCCCGGCCTGCATAGGCAAGCAGGGAGAAACCATTGTCAAAAATAGGCGCCGGCGCAATGACCTTTCCGGTATGATTATCCCGCAGGACGCCAAAGTTTCCGAAGTGACGGTCCTCATTATATATGAGGGCGTCAAACACCAGCATACTGCGGATCTGTTCTCCAAAATCTGCGCCCAGACTGTCATAGTAATCCAGACACTTCTGAATCGTGATATTGCTGCGGATGATCCGCCCAATGGAAATATATGAGGTATCCACATCGGTAAAGAGCGCACATTTGGAAGCGGTAATACCTTTCCAGTTTTCCAAATCGTAATGGATGGCGTTAAGCTGCATGGTATCTGCAATCTGGGAAGCGTAGTATTCACAGTAAGGCTCCCGTCCCAGATTGGATGCCCCGGTGGAACCGCCCTTATACAGATAAATCCCATCGCCTTCCATAAAGCGCCATGCCTTGGGCAGCGCACCGTTTGTGGTCAACTCCGGGGAAGTGGTAAATGCTTCCCGGCTTCCTCCGATACCGGTGTAGGCCACCAGCGCCAGCATTTCAGAGAAGCGGTTTTCGTAGAGGTTATACTGCGAAAACTTTCCCTCAAATCCATCCGGCACGATCCAGTAGCTGTCATTCAGGGAAAGTCCCTTGCAGACATCAATGATGCCCTTGGTGTCATTGTGGCTCAGTCCCAGAGTTTTGAGAACCTCATCCACAAAGGCACGGTTCTTGGGAATGACCCGGTGCCCCAGCCATTTGATGATACCCTCGTCGGTGAGATTCAGGTCAAGTGGCATGAGATGTTCATATTCGTGATTGACGGTCAGGATTTCCGCAACAAGGCCCTCCAGACCCCGTTTCTCCATCCGAAACCGCATAAGCTCCGTATCATAAATGCGGAGGCTGTAAATATTGTCCATAGGCTCCTCCTTATCTTCCAGGGACAGCGATACCTTTTTATCCAGAGCATCCGCGATCCGTAAAATCATATCCAGCGATGGATTCTGCGCACCGTTTTCAAACCGGCAAATGTTAGACCGCTGGGTGCCCATCAGACGGGCAAGCTCTGCCTGGGATATATTCTTTTCCAGTCTTGCTTCCACAAGCTGGGCAATGATTTCCTGACGGCTCAACTGAATCCCTCCATTCTCTGCGTTTTCTATATGTTATCATAGATGTTAACACATTTCAAGAGAGCGCAGGAAAATTTAGCAGAAATCTTTCGTCTTTTTCTGACAGGGTTTCAGTTTTTAAGCCAGGTTCCGTACTGACTGAAACAAAATCACTCGTCGGGATCATCCCAGATGATATTACCGCAGACCGGGCAGCGCTTAGCTCCCTCAATGTCCTTACCCTCCGGGCTGACCTCTGTACAGCCGCCGCA
>CAVEIY010000315.1:0-2054 GCA_963615825.1 Flexilinea sp. | reverse complement strand
GAAAGAGCGGCGTCACCTACATCGCAGAACCCGGCGGCTCGATCCGCGACGACAATGTCATCGAGACGGCAAACAGATACGGCATCACTATGGCGTTCACGGGTATGCGCCTGTTCCATCATTATAGGTAATTGCGAAAGTCAGCCCGGATAAGGGCGGCAGGGATAGCAGAGCTATGAAAGGAGGGGATTCAGAAAAAAGCAAATAAAAATCACACCCTCACGGGAAGCTCCGTGAAGAAGGAATTGGAGTATGGGAAGCAGGTCAGGCGGTGAGAGAGCGGATCCGGCGAAACAGGCGGCGCTGGCACAGCGCATCAGCTAAAACGACACAGAGGAGTTGGACGATACCGGCGAGGAAGAGATCCGCTTTTGTGGTTAGAGAATCGGAAGTTTTTCTTTGTTCTACACCAAGGACGTATTTGAAAGAACCAATGGAGCGTTCAACGGCTGTACGCCTGGCATACAACTCAGTCCAATCAGGAGAACCGCGCAGGATGCCGGGATAGAGGCGCAGATCAGCGTTCGGGTAGATGTAAACACAGCGTCCGTATTTGGAGGAGGTACAAGGGGTTTCACAAGTACAGCGCAGAGAGCGGCCTTGGATAGATGTGGCAATGTAAGAAGTCTTTGGACAGACAAATTTCAATCGTTTGGATCGATTCTTCCCGCCGCAGAGACTATGGAATTTAAGCTGAGTTCCATCGTAAGGGCAAAGCGGGATACCAAACTCGTCCAGAAGAGGCTCGTGCCTGTTTGCGGCATTGCGGCAATTCATGGGAATAACGGCTTTTGCAAACCCAAGCTCTCCCAGCAGAGAGCGATAAGTGTCATAGTTGTCAAAAGCGGAGTCGCCCAAGAAGGTCTCATAGCGCAGATTTGGATGCTTTTCGTTAAAATCCCGTAGGACTGGGAGCAGCGTTCTGGAATCTCCGATTTCTTTATCCATATCCGGGTTGTCTGTACGTTTTTCAACAGGAATTTCAGGATGGGACTGCTTGAAAGCATCATCGAAAAAAGCAATGTGGCGCACGATCCCCAGACCATTGGTCAAGATCCCCGCCTTTTGCGCGTAACAGAAGTGACCGTTGATATATTGCTGTTTCACCGCTGAATTGGCGGCGGCGCAGTCTGGGAGCAGGCCATAGACCGCCCGGTATGGGTCGGTATCCGGATTCATTTTTGCCATAAGCTTTGCCTGTCGTAGTTTTGCGGAAAAGAATTTGGGGTTGTTCTCCGCCACATAGCTTTCGATCCCAGTGGTATCATAAATCAGGCAGCCGGCAAGCTCAGCGTCCATCTCCCGGCAGATTGGTTCTGTCAGTTCCACCAGCCGCTCAAAGGTTTCCGTGATATATGGCAGGAAGTCCTGCTTGAATCTGGTGAACTTCGCGGCGTCAGGCACCTTTTGAAATCCGCAGAACCTTCGCATCTCCCGGCTGTGACGCAGCGTGACGAGCAAAACGCTGTCATTCACATAGCCGAATATCTTTTGCAGCACCAAACTTTTCAGGAACGCCACCAGAGGATATTTCCTCGGCCTTCCGATATTCCGGTAAAACGCCAGATAAAATCTGGCTGGGATCAACGAATCCCAATCAATGTGTTCGTCCAGCTGGCGGAACAGCTTCGGCTTATCGTCCTCTATGCTGGCGGTCACACACTTGTAGGTGTCGTACAGCGACATCTGCACATATTTATTCCGCATGATTTTTCCTCCGGTTTTGGTCTGGTCCTTGGTTGCTCTTCAATTATACCGCAAAACCGGAGGAAAATCAGCCGCTTTGTGATTCCTGAATCCCTTGATTTTTAAGCGCTTTCAGAGTTTCGCAATCGGCACAGATCCTGAACAAAGGAGGAAATGTCCAATGAAAAAGTGGTCTGGTTTCGGATGGCTTGAATTGGTGGAGGGCATCCTCCTGCTCCTGCTGAGCATCTTTACCTTGCTTCGGCCTGACAGCGCACTGACCGGGTTCGTTGTGGCCTACGGTGTTGTTGCTGTCATCATGGGCGTGGCGGATATTCTGCTCTATGTCAAGGTGTCGCGGTTTACCG
>CAVEIY010000314.1:0-2127 GCA_963615825.1 Flexilinea sp. | reverse complement strand
GGATGCAGACAGTGCGGCAAGACGTTCTCTGTGCTTGATTTTGCAAAAAAGAACTACAAGCACATTGTCTACCTGAATTTCTTTGAAAATCCGGATTACGCTTCCGTTTTTGCGGGATCACTGGAAATCGATAACATTGTGATGCTGCTTTCCGCATTGTTAGGCAAGAAAGCTGTTTTTGAGACAGGAGAAACGGTTTTGGTCCTGGATGAAATTCAGGATTGCCCTGAGGCGCGGACCGCACTGAAATTCTTCCGGATCGATGGCCGGTACGACGTGATCGGCACTGGCTCCCTACTGGGGGTAAAAGGCTACGGCAAGGAGCCAAAGTCGGTTCCCGTGGGCTCGGAAACTGTGATCGATATGTACCCCTTGGACTTTGAGGAATTCCTGTGGGCAAACGGCATTTCGGAGCCGGTGATCGCAATGCTGCAAAAGGCGCTGGACACTGAAACGCCGGTGCCGGAAGCGCTCCATAGCCGGATGAAGCAGCTCCTGCTGCAATACGCCGTCGTTGGCGGGATGCCCGATGCGGTGCAGACCTTTGTGGACAGCAAGCAGATGGATGAAGTCCTCCGTATCCAGCGTGACATTGTGCGCTCCTATGAGGATGACATGGTGAAATACGCGGAAAAGCAAGACAAGTCCCGCATCAAGGAATGTTTTCAATCTATTCCCCGACAGCTTGCCAAGGAGAACAAGAAATTCCAGTATTCCGTTGTCCGAAAAGGCTCTACAGCCGCCAAATACGCCGGAAGTCTGCAATGGATCGAGGACGCGGGGATCATTGCCCGCTGCTATAACCTTTCTATTACCGAGCTTCCTCTGGACGGCAATGCCGAGGAAGATACGTTCAAGGTGTATATGCGGGATATGGGGCTGTTTGTCAGTATGTTGGAGGACGGCACCCAATATGACATTCTTCAGGGCAATCTCTACGGCTACAAGGGCGCTATTTTTGAGAACCTGATCGCGGATATTTTCTCCAAAATGGGGCGAAAGCTCTACTATTTCCACAAGGATTCCGGCCTGGAAGTGGACTTCGTGATTCGTTACAAGGGCGAGTGTACACTTGTAGAGGTAAAGGCGGCAACCGGGAATATCAAGAGTACAAAGACGATTCTGAACCATCCGGAAAAGTACCATGTAAGCAGCGCAATCAAGCTGGGAGATTACAATGTTGGGCGCATGGGGCAAATCCTAACGCTTCCTCTGTATATGGCGTTCTTGCTGAGAACGCTGTAAAGAACCCAATATAAAACGAGGCGGCAGGCTGATTTGGTCTGCCGCATTTTTCTCACGGTCGATGCTGACCTGGGACGGGCTTTTACACGCTGCGTGGAGCGAGTGAACGGCGTAACATATAGTTGTTAAAGATAAAGTGCCGGAGAAATCCAACATTTTTAGCTATGCTTGGGGATGGCGCTATGCTGTAAATATCAAAAGATTGATCTTCAAGGATATAGCAAAAATTTCCCCAAAAGGATGTTATATTCCTGTTTTCAAATCCCTCTATAGGGGTGAAGGACAAAACACAGGAGGTGTGTACAGTGAATGACGAGCAAATCATACAGTTGTTCTTCACCCGAAACGAGGACGCCATTTCGCAGACGGCCTGCCGGTACGGCGGGCGGCTGACGCGGCTTTCCGAGAATATTCTCCGGAATAAAGAAGATGCCCAGGAGTGCGTCAATGATACCTACCTGCGGGCCTGGGATACGATCCCGCCTACAAGGCCGGTGCATTTCTTCGCGTATCTGGCAAAGCTCTGCCGTCACTTCGCTTTCGGCCGTTTGGATTGGAACAACGCGGCGAAGCGAAAGGCGGAGGTGATCGCCATGACCCGGGAGATGGAGGAATGCATTCCGGCCTCCTGGCAGGGTATAGAACCGGGCGACGGGGAGATCAGCGAGCTTGTGGGCAGCTTTCTGCGGGAGCAGACCCGGGAGAACCGGATGATCTTTGTCCGGCGGTACTGGTATGGGGACAGCGTTGACGAAATTGCCCGGCGTTATGGGATTACCGAGAGCGCCGTGCGGATGCGGCTGTCCCGGACAAGAAGCAAGTTGGCGTCCTACTTAAATAAGGAGGGAATTCACGTATGACCGGAAAAGAGATGCTGAAGGG
>CAVEIY010000313.1:0-2173 GCA_963615825.1 Flexilinea sp. | reverse complement strand
CCGAGGTGGTGGACTACCTCTCCGATGAATACGGCTGGAGCCGCAGCGTCCCCAACCTCTCCGGCAAACTCAAGCGTGGTTCGCTCCGCTACGGCGAGGCGGTGGAGCTGGCGGATGCGCTGGGATATGACATTGTGTGGCAGAAGCGGAAGGATGTGAAGTAATATCAAATCTACGGTTTACGGATACATCCGCGTTTCTACCAAAGAACAAAATGAGAATCGTCAGGTGGTTGCCCTGCGGGAAGTCGGTGTTGCCGAAAAGAATATTTACATGGACAAGCAGTCCGGCAAGGATTTCAACCGCCCGCAATATAAGAAGCTGCTACGGAAGATGAAAAAAGACGATCTGCTCTATATCAAGAGCATCGACCGTCTGGGACGCAACTATGCAGAAATTTTGGAGCAATGGAGGATGCTCACAAAGGATAAAGGCATCGACATTGTGGTGCTGGATATGCCGCTGCTGGATACCCGGCGCGGCAAGGATTTGATGGGAACCTTCCTCAGCGACATTGTGCTGCAGGTGCTTTCGTTTGTTGCCGAGAACGAGCGCACCAATATCCGTCAGCGTCAGGCAGAGGGCATTGCAGCGGCGAAAGCAAAGGGAATCCGCTTCGGACGGATTCCCAAGCCTCTGCCGGAGAATTTCCACGCTGTCTATCAGCGATGGAAAAGTGGTGAAATCACGGGGACGGCAGCAGCAAAAGAGTGTGGGATGCCGCTGTCTTCGTTTCGCTACCGGGCGGAGATTTACGAAAAAGCCAAATTATCGTAACAGATGTGTTTTTACAGAAATGTGTACCTTCCTGTAAAAACACAATTTTTATATGCAGATCAATTATACCACGATTTTGAAGGGATTGCCACCGAAGAATTGCGAAAAACATCGCATTTTAGCAAACGCTCTAACCGCAAAAATTGCTTGACAGGAAGGTACACCTTTTCGCCAAGCGGCTGTGCCTCCTGCCAAACAAAGGGGGCGATGAGGTGCCGGAAAAACAGGTCAAATCCAAACAGCGAGTAGCCGACCACGGCGAGGTTTTCACCAATGAGCGGGAAGTAAAGGCGATGTGTGACCTTGTAAAGCAGGAAACGGAGCGCATAGACTCCCGCTTTCTCGAACCGGCTTGCGGCGAAGGGGCGTTCCTCACGGAAATCCTGCGTCGCAAGCTGGCGGTGGTCAAGAGCAAGTACGGCAAAAGCCCGTTTGACTATGAACGCTATGCCGTGCTTGCCATCACCAGCATCTACGGCGTGGATATTTTAGAAGACAACACCGAGATTTGCCGTCAAAAGCTCTTTGAAATCTGGAACAAGGAATATACAGCCAACGCCAAGGCACAAGCCAATGACCAATGCCGCGAAACGGTCAAGTTCATCCTGCGTAAGAACATTCTCTGCGGCGATGCACTCACCATGCAGCAGGCAGACGGCAGCCCCATCATTTTTGCCGAGTGGAATCTGGTCACGGGCAATCAAATCAAACGCCGCGACTACGCGCTGGACGAACTTCTCAGCGGGCATGAGGAACAGATGAATATTTTTCAGATTGGCTGGGAGTACGACGAGGAAGTACAGGCGTTTATTCCTGCCCCGGTGCGGGAGTATCCGCTGACAGATTACAGGAGGTTGGCACAGTATGAGTAACGATTTATATATTTCGGCATACAATCCGGACGTGCTGTCCTGCATTGCCAACCTCTCCAATGATGAAGTGTTTACGCCCCCGGAAGTGGCAAACGCAATGCTCGACTGTTTGCCCAAAGAGCTTTTCTGCGATCCGGATACCAAGTTCCTTGATTCCGCTTGCAAATCCGGTGTGTTCCTGCGGGAGATTGCCAAGCGGCTGCTGGTGGGATTGGAGCCGGTGATCCCTGATTTGCAGGAGCGTATTGACCATATTTTCCACAAGCAGCTTTTCGGTATCGCCATTACGGAGCTGACCAGTCTGCTGGCGCGCCGGAGCGTTTACTGCTCCAAGTACCCAAACAGCATCTATTCTGTTTCGCACTTCGACAACGTACAGGGCAATGTCCGTTATAAGAACATCCGGCATCGCTGGAAGGACGGAAAATGTGTATTCTGCGGTGCATCTGAGAAAGAGTACGGCGCAGAAAAGCGTGGAGAAGATTTAGAGTCCCACGCCTACGAACTGATCCACACTACAAAGC
>CAVEIY010000312.1:0-2178 GCA_963615825.1 Flexilinea sp. | reverse complement strand
GGAACAACCATTCCGGCAAACGGATTTCTGGTGATTTATCAGGATGACAGCGGCGCAAAGGGCTTTGCGTTCGGTCTCGGCAAGGGGGATTCTGTCCGCCTGTTTGAGGACGGACAGCAGATCGCCGCAACGACCTGGCCTGACGGAAGTCATACCAACCCCACCTGGGGACTGTACCCGGATGTCAACGGCAGCAGCTATCAGAACACGCTGGAGGCTACCCCCGGCGCGGCAAACAAATTTGCCGGTATCCCGGATGTTATCGCATGGCCCGGCAGCGACGAAGTACATACATTTGATACAACGCCTACCTTCCTGGAGGACTCCTCCGGTCTTGATTTTGCCAACGGTAAGCTCTACGCCGTGGACAATGGCACCGCGACCTTCTGGGTCATGAATGTGGCCAAGGACGGGACGCTGACCTTTGCCAGCGGTTTTGAACAGGGCAAGCGCGTCTGCTTCCGGAAGGACGCCAACAATGCAAAGGCAAAAGGCCCCGATGCCGAGGGCATCACAGTGGACGGCAGCGGCATGGTTTACCTTGCCTCCGAGCGCGATAACAGCGCCAAGGGCGTGAACTATAACACGATCCTGATGGTCGATCCCAACGAAGCCGGTACGCGTCTTGTGGCGCAAAAGGAATGGGATCTGACCGCGTCTCTCCCGCAGGTTTCCGCCAACATGGGCATTGAGGCTGTGGAATGGGTCGCAAACGCCGATGTGGCCGGAAAGCTGATCGACCAGAACACCGGCAGTGCCTTTGACGCGGCCAAATACCCCCATGCCGTTGCCGGTGGTGTGTTCTTTGTAGCGCTGGAGGATAACGGCCATGTGTACGCCTATATCCTTAACAAGGATGAAACCGTGGTGCAGATCGCGGACATTGATGCCAAGCTGGGCGGCGCCATGGCGCTGGACTATGACACCTACGAAAAGAAGCTCTGGGTGGCGGCAGATGACGGCTACGGCAACCGCATGGCACGGATCACCCTGAACGGATCGTCCACTCCGGAGATCGTCCATGTCTTACCTGCCGCCGGTGTGAATACCGCCGCAAACAATGAGGGCTTCGCCATTGCGGGTGCGGAATATACCGTGAACGGACAGCGTCCCGTATACCGCTTCTGCGACGGTGTGACCAGCGGTGCGCTGACCATTGGCTCCATGAACTGCAATTATACGGCAGGCAGCAGCGGCGGACATCACTACTATCCGAATGTCACGATCAACTCGCCGGCCACCGGGGATCGCAGCAACATTCCTCTTATGGTGATACTGGCAACAACATCCGGAATGCTATTGGCCGCGGCAGCGGTGTCTAAGCGCAGACGTCCGCAGGATAACCGATGAATGCCGTCGCGCATGGCAGTTCCCTGTACCCTCTATGATCATGTGCGCTTCATAGGGGCACATACCGGCCCAGGCGTTGTGGCGGTCGCCTTTTTCAAAAAAGCGAAAGCAGCGTAATAAGATCAAAACATCCTGAGTGAAGCTTTCACAGCTTCATCTCAGGATGTTTTCTTTTAAGGAGTCGCCATGCCGTATCCATGCTTTGCCCACGGAAACTATCCCCGCACATAGGCGGCAGGTTTGTACAGAGCCTCATGGTTGCATACCCACCAGATATTTTGATTTTACCTTTATTTTACACAGTTCAGGCCGCACAATTTACATTCCGCCGTTATACTTCGTTGCAAGTGTTGAAAAGAGGGCCGCTATCGCCATCCACATCCTTCTGTGCACCGCCGCCGACCTGGAGACGAAGGACTATATCCTGAACAAGGAGAGTGCGAAGAACAAGGACGGCAAGTCGGCTGCAGTCTTATCCGGAGCAGGAGATCGGTGGTTTGCCATTCATCTGCTGCAAAAGGGAGGAAACGGGCATGAACAATATGTTTTCACTTGAGGGAAAGGTCGCGCTTGTCACCGGAGCTGCCTACGGCATCGGTTATGCCATTGCCGCCGCCTATGCGCGCGCCGGAGCCACGATCGCGTTCAACTGCCGCTCGCAGGAGCATCTCGACCGTGCTTTGGCAGCCTATGCCGCTGACGGTATCGAGGCGCACGGTTATCTTGCCGACGTGACGGACGAGGCGCAGGTCGCTGATCTGGTCAGCCGCGTACAGGCGGATCTTGGGACGATCGATATTCTGGTCAACAACGCAGGTATCATCAAAC
>CAVEIY010000311.1:0-2208 GCA_963615825.1 Flexilinea sp. | reverse complement strand
GCCGTATGTGGTAATCTATGTGGTCAAAAACGCTTCCCGCCCGGTTTCCGGTGAAAGTTCACCGGTGCCGGACAGGAAGCGTTTTGCGTTTCTGTGTGGTCTGTATTGTAACTCTGAGCGGGTGGTTATGCAAGTCGTTTCTGCGAAGGTGGCAGCGCAAATATTGAGCCGCCATAAACAAAGAATACCCTTAACAGCTATTACATTCCCTTAATTTGATGGGCATTTTAAGGGAAAGCATACCCCTCCCGCTGTAGTCTCACTTCTCCAGCAGATCCTCCATTGTACAGCCGAGGACTTTCGCAAGGCTGAGGACCGTCTCCGCGCTGGCCTTGTTGATGTCCTTGTTGCGCTGTTCGTACATTTGGATCGACCGGAGGCTGACATTGCTTCGCTTGGCAAGCTCCGCCTGCGTGCAGCCATACAGCGTACGAATACGCTTGAGATTGGTGTCGGCAAAGTACTCCCGCACTTTAATGTCAACAATATCGGCAAACTTGCTGACGTCCGCTTCGTGGAGCGGGGAATACATCTGCCGCAAGTCTTCAAACGAAAGAACCTTGAAAATATCGCTGAACTTTCGGCCGGAGAACCACTGGTAGTAGGCAACTGCCCAGCCGATCCAATACTCTCTGGAACGGCTGAAATTTACCTGCGGCTTGGCAGTCGGTGCTTTGCCGGTGGTCTCAACGAGAACATCAACAGCCGCTTCAATCCCACTTTTTCCGGAGAGATAAGCAGGTTCGCCATTCTCGATACGCTTGCTGACAGAACTGACGGAAAACAGTTTTGTGAAGCTATCTCCCGCAATTCCGCATGCGTTGATGGCATAGTCAAAGGCATCGCCCAGCAATGTCTGCGCGTTACTCAGATAGATTTCTTGGTATGTGTGGGTCATCGTTCCGGATGCCTCCTCTCATGATGTCAAGCATATAAAGACCGTCAGTCTCCTCTTCCAGCATATCCAAATAAAGCTGGTCGGCTTCATCGTTTCGTGCCTTACGGAGAACATAATATTTTTCCTTTTCCGCAATAGAAAATCCCTCGTAATGCAGCAGAGAGAAGGCATATTTCGACTTGATGACGATTTGTTCTCCCAACTTGCCCAGCCGCATGGCTTTTGCAAGCTGCTGCACGGAAATTCCGTTATTCAGGAAAGACGCGGCAAAGTCAAAATAGGAGTCGTCGGCACGGTATCCGACGATCAGGTCATAGGCATTGACATTGACGCCGAAATTGTCGATCAAATACCGTTTTGCCCGCTGTGCAGCCGGATTTTTGATGGAGAACAGGCGATGCTCGACTAAAACGGCGATCCAGTTCAGAATCGTATAGTTCGGACTGTTTAGATTCAGAATATTCAGGTATTCCGTATCAAGACTGTAACGATTGGCAAAGCCGTCGCGCAGAGAAGATACGGCCCATTCCTTGGCGAGCTCTTCGCTCTCCGTGCAGTAAAAGCCCAGCCCGAAGTCATTGTTCTGTTTCCCAAGCCCAAAAGTCGGAGACGCTACGATCTGTTCAGAGCCGTGATATAGGGTAATTTTCTGATTCATTTCCGCATCCTCCTAAGTATCACTACACGGATAGT
This sequence comes from Flexilinea sp., assembly GCA_963615825.1. Lineage (GTDB taxonomy): Bacteria > Bacillota > Clostridia > Oscillospirales > Oscillospiraceae > HGM13006. The sequence continues at coordinate 617 of CAVEIY010000311.1, read as the reverse complement.
ATCACCAAAGTGATATAAAATCAAGCGGTATTTGTAGAGAAATTAGTATGCAGGAGATTTCTGCGAAAGATGCAGCACAAAATTTGGGACGGTGTAAACAAAGAAAAGGCGAATCTGCTCGGGACAAAGGACGTGAAGCGAGGTTGCCAAGGGGAGCAGTGAGATGGTATAATCTGTGGTGGAGATGCAGAGAAATCGTTGTTCGCGGAGGTATCATAATGATCCTATATTTTTCCGCTACCGGAAATTGCAAATACGTCGCCGCCAGACTCGCGGCGGCCTTCGGGCAGGAAACGGTGTCCATCGTTGACTGCATACACGACGGCGTGTACTCTTTCACGGATGACACGATTGGCATTGTTGTCCCCACATACTTCTGGTGCCTTCCCAGCATCGTGAAGGAGTTTCTTGAAAAAGCGGATTTTCATATGGACTATCTCTATTTCATTGCCACCTACGGCACAACGCCGGGAGCGTCCGATGCCATGGCAAGTAAGGCAATTCGGGGGAAGAAGATCGACGCGTTCTACTCCGTGCGGATGCCGGACACATGGACGCCGATTTTCGATCTCTCCACGCCCAAAAAGGTGGCGGCGTTTTCCAGAACGACGGAAGCG
>CAVEIY010000310.1:0-2268 GCA_963615825.1 Flexilinea sp. | reverse complement strand
GCCCGGACATCCGCGGCTGTCGCTCTGGCAATGGCAATCTGGTGTGCGTAAATCGTTGCTGTTGTGTTTGCGTTGGCGTGACCCAGTTCCGCAGCTGTTGTCACCAGGTCAACGCCGTTGGCAATCATCGTAGAGGCCGCCGTATGCCGGAAGGCGTGGGGGTGAATGTGGGGCAGATCATTTTGGGCGCTGAAGCGATTCAGCCACGCCGTAATGCTGTCCGGGTGCATCCAAGAGCCGTCATCCCTTACAAACACATACGGAGTGCCTGCCCAGCGGTCACCGTTCAGCTCCTGTAATCGCTCATATTCCGTCCTCCATTGCCGCAGAACTGTCAAAGTCTGCGGCGCAATTTTTATGGCGCGGACAGCACCGGTTTTGGTAGTATCCTCATAGATGCCTCTGTTTGCGGAGTACAACAGATTGCAGTCAATAACGATAACCCCGGTATCAAAATTTACCTTATCCCACTTTAGCCCCATGATTTCCCCTCGGCGGCATCCGGTGTCAATGAGCAGATAAGTAATGGCTTTCCACTTGATGGGCGCTCTTTCCAGGGTATTCAAAATGTCGTTCATCTCGTCCGGCTGGTAGTAGTCCGGTGTTTTTCGCTGTACCCTGGGTGGCGTTGCCTTACTGGCGGGGTTGTAGGGGATCAGCAGTTCTTTGTCTGCCTGGCTCAAAATGGTGGAGATCAGCCGATGGTGTTCCAGGATTGTTTTCTTTGCCAGCGGAGTCGGGTCATTCTGAACGGTGAATAGCTCCTTGCGTGTATAGCCCAGTGCCTCGGCAATTGCGTCCGCCGAAGTCAAACGCAGAGGCTTTCCCGCAGTGGCCGCTGTAATGGTACTGGCAGCTACCCCAGCCCTGCGGGATAGCTCCGCCTTAGAAATCCCTGCCCGCTTGAATTGGGTCATGAGATTTCGCTTCGCAATCGCACGGCAGCTGTCCTCCCGGATGGCGTTCTCGGTCATGTCCTTGTAGAAGTCATTGAGATGCTGCGGGCGAATATTGCACAGCTTCAGATTGCCGATTGCTTCATTAATTCTGGGCAGCATATCAATATACCGATCCAGTGTGCTTGTTTTCACACCGATGCGCTCTTTCAGCTCCAACACATATTGGGCATATTCCGAAAAGGTCTGGGTATTGTCCAGCACATACCCATTTTTGATTTGTTCCTCAAATTTGTAGGCGGCTGCCGTAGCCTCTTTCAGCATTTGCTGGTCGCTTATATTCCGATTGGGTGGAATCCACAGCATCCGGCGCTTGATTTGTTTTCCCTCCTTATCCAGTCCACCGGAGACAATCAGACGATAGCTTGTAACAATGCCGTTTTGATTTCGGCGTGGTTCAATAGATGGCATAATACCAGCTCCTTTCTGCGTTCAGAATACACACAACGCAGCCTTTTTTCAAAGCTGCGGCCAATTCCGATTATCACAGCCATCCACACAGTTGACCCAGCTCATCAGTTTCTCCCAGCTGATCAGATAAGTGCGCCCTACAATGCGGCATGGAATTTTCCCGGTGCGGATGATCCGGCGAAGGGTGTATTCGCTGATATTCATTCCTTCTGCCTTGGCGCGGGCCGCGGCTTCTTTGATGTTCAGAATATCTCTGTGCTGAAAATCTGTCATATGCACCTCACCGCTCCATTGCCCGCTGACGGCGCTTATAATCCGCTTCTACCAATTTGAGAATTGCCGCTTGGATTTCTCTGGGGGTATAGCGTCTTGGAAAGAACCGGCGCAGCTCGCCATAATCCAGGCTGATTTTCTCCATTTGATTGGCTTTCGGCTGGCACATAATTTGCAATGCACGGTCAGCGTCCAGTTCCCCAGATTGGCTCAATTTCCGCAGCTGCTGCGCCTGGGAGAGGGACGGCGTTCTGTCCTCACTCTGAATTGCCTCCAGGAGAGCATACTGCTCCTCTTGGCTCAAATAGGAAATTTCCACAGCCGGTGTCAGAGAAATTCTCCCGTTATCTACCAGCTTCAAAAGCTCCGGGGTTAATTCTGTCAACCGGATATACCGATGTATCTGCCGCTCGCTGTCAGTCGCCGCCTCGCTGACCTGGGCAACACTCAGCTTCTCGCCAGGTTGGCGAGAAGTCCCCTGGTGTCGCAGGGCATCCATTTTCAGTTTATAGGCAAATGCCTTTTCGCTGGGCAGGATATGCTCCCGGTGGAGGTTGCTGTCCACAAGAGCAATAGCCGCTTCTTCCCGGCTCATAGAGGCGGCAAAGGCAGGAACCGTCTGGATTCC
>CAVEIY010000309.1:0-2280 GCA_963615825.1 Flexilinea sp. | reverse complement strand
AGGCCAGGCGGATGAAGAAATAAGCGTAAGCGATGACCAGCGTAGCCAGCAGTGCCCACCACACGGCACCGGCGGTGGTGACGATGAGGGAATACGCTTCATATAGGCAGAAGGCCAGCGCGATGGCGATCAGCGTGTAGAGCACAGGACGGGGAAATTTCACTGCAGCGTGCTTGTAGCAATGGGGATATTTTTGGGGTAGCCGAATGGCGGGGATAAACTGCGCCACGGCGATGATGATGCCCAGTACGGAGGATACGCTCATCAGTGTGCCGACCGGCAGGCTGAAGGCCACGATAAAGATAGCGGCGGCCACAATGACAATAAGGCACAGGGGGGAGATATCGTACTTGTTCTTCTTGTTGAAGGCGTCCGGCAGCACTTTGTCACGGGCGATAACGGACAGGTTGACCATGCCGCCCAGAATACTGCCGATGATGGTGGTGGACAGCGCAAACAGCGCACCGCCGACCACGAAGAACCAATACAGCGCCTTGGGCATAAACAGTCCGGCCAGACTGGCCAGAGAGATGGACTCATCCAGAGGTGCTACGCCGACAGTTACCATGGACAGCAGCATATAGATAGCCGCCACCACGACTGTGGCCAGGATAAAAGCGCGCAGTACGTTCTTGCGGGGATTCTCCATCTCCTCGGCGTAGTAAATGCTGACATAGCCGCCCATCAGGCAGGAGGCGATCAGACCCAGCGCTGCGCCAAAATCCGTAAAGGAGATGGAACCCAGGTCGAGCATCTTGGCCACGGAGAAATACTCCGGTTTGATCTCCGGAAAGCCGCATACCACAAAGGTGCCGAGCGCCACGATCAGAATGACCACCATGGCGTTGTTGACAATAGAACTGGTCTTCAGGCCGAACAGCGCGATGATACCGAACAGGGCCAGCACAAGAATGGCAACCAGTGTCTGGTTGACGGATGGCACTACCATGGAGAAATACTGGGCGAACACGGAGGCCAGCAGAGCCAGCACAAATACATTGAACAGGACCTGCAGCATCTGGAGGAAGCCCACAAAGGGGTGCACCAGACGGGTCAGATACATATAAAAGCCGTTGGAGGCGGGGATGGCCGTGGCAGGGGTCATGGCGGGGAGGTAGCGGACGAGGATCTCGATTGCCGCAACAATGCAGATCAGCGGCAGAACAGGGCCGGCCAGCAGCGCAGCAGAGGGCATGGAACCAAAGATACCGGCGCCGATGATCGTACCGATGCACAGGCATAGTACGGAAAACAGGCTCATTTTTTTCATAGTGAATACTCCTTATTTTTCGTGTTTTTGCCGGTGTGCTTGCAATCAAAATAGAAATAGCGTATAATAAGCACACCGTGATGCTGTGGTATCATGGCCTGTGATGTCTTTCGGCTGAACGAGGATGGCAAGCCCTTCAGCCGGAGGACATTCTTTTTGTCCCTCCTTCCTGTGATGGTGTCTTTCTTCTGTCATTGCGGTTCTTCCTCCTTCCCGCGCGCCGCCGCATCGCGGCGCACTTCGTCAAGATAGTTGTACAGCGTATATTTGGATATGTCGAAAAACTCGCATAGGCGCACGTGCGCCTTGGCGATCTGCAGCACACCGCGCTCATCCAGAAAGGCCAGCGCTTGCAGCTTCTCGCCTTTATTCATCTGCGCGGCGGACTTGCCGATTTTCTGCTCTACCTCGTCGAGATAGTGATCCATCAGCTCCTGCACGTTCCGGGCAAAACGCTCGTTGCCGATGCCGCTGGGCATCTGAATGCCGCTGCCCATCAGGTTTTGCAGTACACCGGAGAATCCAACCACGGCGGTAATATCCAGATTCACGCAGATGGACCCCACGAGCTTTTCGCTGCCGTCCGTCAGGAATGTGGTAGACGAGCGTATGGTGCGTCCATCGTCTGTGGTGGTGTAATATTCGGAAAAATAGTTTGCTTTTTCCGGCAACGAGGCTAGATTTTCAAAGAATAGATTGGTGGGGCAGCCGCCGATCTCACGCCCGGAAACCTGCCCATTGACGATGTGTACGATGGTGTGCTCTAGGTCGCCTGTGAAATCGTGGATGACGATCTCACAGGAAGGCCCCAGTAATATGCCGAGATGCTCCGTAAACTGTTTGATAAATTCAAAAGAAAATTCCATAGCATTCCCTCCTGCTTAGCTCAATAATACTGAAAATTATTCTGATTGTCAATGCTGATGAGGCGAAAAACAGAAAAATATTATGATTTTACAAATGGGATACAAGAAACCTGTGCATTTCGACGAGAGTAATCAAAAAAATGA
>CAVEIY010000308.1:0-2284 GCA_963615825.1 Flexilinea sp. | reverse complement strand
TTGGCGGCCACGATGTGCGGGAGTACAGCTACGACAGCCTGATCCGCAACTTCTCCTTTGTGTTCCAGCGGACGTATCTGTTCTCCGACACCATCACCAATAACATCCGCTTCGGCAGGCCCGACGCCTCTCTGGAGGAGGTGAAGGAGGCCGCCAGGAAGGCCCGGTGCTACGACTTCATCATGGCGCTGCCGGAGGGCTTTGACACCGTCATCGGCGAGGGCGGCGCGACCCTCTCCGGCGGCGAGCGCCAGCGTATTTCCATCGCCCGGGCCATCATGAAGGACGCACCCATCATCATTCTGGACGAGGCCACGGCCAACGTTGACCCGGAGAACGAGAAGGAGCTGATGGAAGCTGTCGCCGAATTGACCCACAACAAGACGGTCATCATGATTGCCCATAGGCTCAAAACCGTGCGCCATGCCGATCAGATCTTCGTGCTCGACCACGGCCAGATCGTTCAGCAGGGCACCCACGACCAGCTGGTCGCCGTGGACGGCCTCTACCGCCGCTTCGTGGTGGAGCGCCAGCAGGCTGCCGGCTGGAAGGTGTGAGCCGCCGTCCCTGGACAGAAAAAGCCCGTACCGGTCATGTGACCAGTACGGGCTTTGCCTTTTAACTTAGAGACTGCAGCGAGAAAGCCGCATTATTTTCTTCCGACGATCATGGCAGAGTTGCCCAGCATCATCATAGCAGCACGCTGCTTAGAGCCGAAAATGGCCTCTGCGGTCTCCACATACCGTACATCGGCAAATCCCATACCCTTCAGTTTTTCCACAAAGGCGTTCATGTCGCCGTACATCTGGGGCTTCATGCTGTCATGCAGGACAAAGACGCCGCCCTTTTTCAGCACCCGCAGGCTCTCCAGCAGCAGTGCATGCTTGTCCGCGCCCATGATGTTGTGGTAGACATAGTTGCTGATGACGGCATCAAAGCTCTCATCCGGGAAGTCCAGTTTGTTGGCATCGCCGTGGACAAAGGTGCACTGCGTTCCAACGCCTTCGGATGCCGCGTTTTTCTCGCAAAGAACCTGGCTGTAGTTGTACATAGCGCCCCAGTAATCAAGGCCGGTGATCTTTGCCTTCGGCCATGTCAGGGCAGCGCGGACCGCCAGCGCCCCCGAGCCGCAGCCCACCTCCAGCAGACTTCCGTTACCGTCGAATTCAAGGCTGCTCAGGATCGTCTGATGTACCTTTTCCATCATGCCGCCCTTACCGAAAGCATACTGACGGCGAATCCACGCCATCCAGCCCAGCAGCGCCGCCAGAATCACAGTCGCCGCAGTAAACACGATCCCCAAAGCTGTGATGCGGAACACGGTAAAAGACAGCACGGTCAGCACCAAGGTAACCAGTGCGATCCCGCCAAAGATATAGAACACAGGATTCGACATCCAGCTGCCGTAATCCTCTCCATGTGTACCCACTTTGATTTGCTTCTGAGCATCGGTAATACTGTTTTTCATGTAAAAACTCCTTTTATTTTTATCTAAATTTCTTTTTGCCACCGTTTGCGGATGCTATTTTACTCCGTAGATAATTCCCTTTTTGAATGAGAGATACGTGGGAAAGCCCGCAGCAAAGTTCAAAAAGCCGCCGATGACGATCCACGCGAGATTTGAGGAAGCGCCTGTATATATGATCTGAGGTATTCCGACAATCGCCCCTGCAAGTCCTGAATAAGCCGTCACGCCAAAACTCAGATTCTTCTGGCGCCTTGTGGCGATCTCCTTTTCATGTATCTTGTTCAAGTAGATCAGATAGGCAACGCCAAACAAAACGGCAGCCAATGTAATCAAAGCCACATAGTCCAACACATGATGAAAACCATTTCTGCCAAAGTAAAGAACGCCTGCGATCAGATGGATGATCCAACCAACATCGCTGAGCAGCCCCAATACCAGAAACGGTATATCCGGCATTATGGCGGTATAGCGGACGCCCTGTTTCCCGTTCCGCTGGAGCTGCCTGATATGGTCTTCTGTCGTCTTTCTCTTTCCATGCAGGACTTCTTTTATCATACTCATAGAAAGATTCCGCCTCTCCCATAGAATGTGGCAGCAATGATGATTTTCATTGCCGCTTTACGCACGCAGGTATCTCCTTGCGATCCGGATACTTTATCAGGTCATACAGCCTTCCGTACTCACCAAAACGGCGTGTTCCGGCAAGCTCCATGCCGAGATGTATGTATTTGTCGCATTTGGATTTTGCATCGGTGTCGAGTATCACCGGCACACTGAGCCTGTTGCCCTCGGCAAATGCCATATCCATGACCCGCC
>CAVEIY010000307.1:0-2286 GCA_963615825.1 Flexilinea sp. | reverse complement strand
TTGCCGCCAACAAGGCCAAGAGCAAGCAGGCCACCTCCCGCCGGAAGCTGCTGGATAAGCTGACCATTGAGGAAATGCCCGCCTCCTCCCGCCGCTATCCCTATGTAGGCTTTAAGCCGGACCGGGAAGTGGGCAAGGACATTCTGTTTGTCACCGATGTCTCCAAGACCATCGACGGGGTCAAGGTGCTGGACAAGGTGAGCTTTGTTATGAATAAGAATGACAAGATTGCCTTTGTGGGCAACAACGAAATCGCCCAGACCACCATGTTCAAGATTCTCATGGGCGAAATGGAGCCGGACGAGGGCACCGTCAAATGGGGCGTCAGCACCTCCCAGTCCTATTTTCCCAAGGACAACACCCCGTTCTTCGAGGGCTGCGAGCTGAATATGATCGACTGGATGCGGCAGTTCTCCGAGGATCAGAGCGAAACCTATCTCCGGGGCTTCCTGGGCCGGATGCTGTTCTCCGGCGAGGACGTTTACAAGCAGGTAAAGGTACTCTCCGGCGGCGAAAAGGTCCGCTGCATGCTGTCCCGGATGATGCTCTCCGGCGCAAACGTCCTGCTGCTGGATCAGCCCACCAACCACCTGGATCTGGAATCCATCACCGCGGTCAACAATGGCCTCACCGCTTTCCCAGGCAACGTGATCCTGGCCTGCCACGACCACGAGATGGTAGAGACTGTGGCAAACCGCATCATTGAATTCACCGAGGATGGCGGCTATATTGACCGCGCCATGACCTATGACGAATATCTGGAGTGGAGAAAGGCCAACGGTTGACCGTTCCGCTCCGATTATTCCATATACAACCTATACCCTTTTGAAAGAAGGAACATTTTATGAAAGAAGTCGTATTTTCCAAGGAAGCTCCTGCTGCAGTAGGCCCCTATTCCCACGCCATCGACTGCGGCAACCTGGTATTCCTGTCCGGTCAGGTGCCCCTGGTGCCCGAAACCGGTCTGATTGCCGAGGGCGGCATTGAGGGTCAGGCCCGTCAGATGTTTGCCAACATCAAGGCGGTTCTCGCAAGCTGCGGCATGACCTTTGACAACGTGGTTAAAACCACCGTGTTCATGACCGATCTTGCCGACTTTACCACCTTTAACAACATCTATGCCGAGTATTTCCCCACAAATCCTCCGGCTCGCTCCTGCGTACAGGTGGCCGCACTGCCCAAGGGTGCTCTGGTGGAAACCGAGTGCATCTGCGTAAAGTAAGGAGGAACCCACTATGCCAGTGAATCTCAAGGGTCGTTCCTTCCTGACGCTCATGGACTTTACCCCCGCAGAAATCCGCTATCTTCTGGACCTGAGCCATGACCTCAAGCGGAAAAAGCGCGCCGGAATTCTGGGCAAAACCCTCCGGGGCAAAAATGTGGTGCTGCTGTTTGAAAAGACCTCCACCCGTACCCGCTGCGCCTTTGAAACCGCCGTTCACGACGAGGGCGGTCAGGTCACCTACCTGGATCAGGGCAGCTCTCAGATGGGCAAGAAGGAATCCCTGGAGGATACCGCCAAGGTGCTGGGCCGCTTCTTCGACGGCATTGAGTACCGGGGCTACGATCAGAAGGTGGTAGAGGATTTAGCGCGGTTTTCCGGTGTGCCGGTGTTTAACGGCCTCACCGATGTGGATCATCCCACCCAGATTCTCGCAGATATGCTCACCATGGAAGAGCACATTGCAAAGCCGCTGAAGGACTGCAAGGTGGTGTTTGTGGGCGACATCCGCAACAACATGTGCTATGCCTGGATGTACGGCTGCGCCAAAATGGGCATGACCTTTGTGGGCTACGGTCCCAAGTCCCTGATTGACGAGGTGGATCCCCATGTACTCGAGCAGGTGGCCGAGGTTTCCGCTGAAACCGGCGCCAACGTCAGCCTCAGCAGTGATCCCGCCTGCCTCAAGGGTGCCGATGTGCTCTACAGCGACATCTGGGCCTCCATGGGCGAAGAGGACAAGATTCCGGAGCGTGCTGCCCTGCTCTCCCCCTACCGCATCGACAGTGCTATGCTGGAATCCACCGGGAACCCCGAGGTGAAGTTCATGCACTGCCTCCCCTCCTTCCACGACTTTGAGACGAAAACCGCAAAGACCTGGATGGACAAGGGCATCGACATCCGTGAAGTCACCGACGAAGTATTCCGCGGCCCCAACTCCATTGTGTTTGACGAGGCCGAGAACCGGATGCACACCATCAAGGCGGTTCTGGTGGCCATGCTCGGAGCTTAATTCCATACCGTTTGGTGCATTGCAATGTATTTTGCAATGCACCTTTTTTTCT
>CAVEIY010000306.1:0-2314 GCA_963615825.1 Flexilinea sp. | reverse complement strand
ACAATGGCGTTTTCAATTTGCTGCTGGGAATAGCTTTTCGGGAAGAATTTCCGAATCTTTTCCATAGGGATTTTGAAATTCTCCCGTTGATTTGGCTTTGGCTGGGTTAGAATCTGAAAAATGCTATCCATGTCCAATATCCCAGCCTGGGACTGACGGTGCAGTTCCTTAGCCTGTGAGAGTGAGGGCGTACAATCCTCAGACTCCATAGTGTAGAGCAGGTCGGATTGTTCCCGCGGATTTAAGTAGGAGATTTCCACAGCGGGTGTTAGGGAAATCCTACCATCATCCACCATCTGAAGAATACCGGGAATCAACTCGGTTAAACGGATATACCGCTGAACCTGGCGGCCACTGTCCGTCTCTGAAATTTCCTCCCGGCTCCACTTCTGGCCAAGTTGTCCAGGAGTGCCCTGGTGATTTATCGCCTCCATTTTCAGTTTATAGGCAAATGCCTTTTCGCTGGGCAGAATATGCTCCCGGTGGAGATTACTGTCCACCAGCATAATGGCCGCTTCCTCTCGGCTGATTTCATAGACAAAGGCAGGGATTTTGGAGAGCCCTGCCCTTTGCGCGGCGTGTAGTCTGCGGTGGCCGCTGATTACCTCGTATTCGTCTGTACCCTCCAATGGACGGACAATCAGTGGAGATAGGATACCTTTTGTATGAACGCTCTCTGTCAATGCCTCCATTTCTTCGTTGTCGAGAACTTTGTAAGGGTGGCCCTCAAAGGGGTGCAATTTCTCAATAGGGATTGCAATAGGGTTACATAATTTCTTTTCTATAAATGTCATTCCTTTCATCGTTGGGGACAGGTGCTTCTGCCTGTCCCTGTGTTAATTTGTCAACCGGTATCGGATCGAGGACTGCGGACAGAACATTCTGTACCGCATCCTGAAATAATAGGACGCCTTCGTCGTAGTGCTTGGCATCAATGGCGTTCAGCATATGGGTCTTCATGGCAATCTGATTCAGATTGTTCCCGATGGCATGAAGCTCCCGCGTCATTGTCCAAAAGTCAGGGGACGGCGCTTCCTTGGGGACAACACCCGAAATCAGCTTCCGCAAATAAGTTTCTCTGGACAATCCAGATTCGGCTACCAGCTGATTCAGATGGGCCATTTCCTCGGCTGTCAGCCGGACTTTTATTTCATAAATTCTTTTGTTCATGTTCCTCCTTTGAGATGGGGTTTCAGGGATATGCCCTGACAAGCTGCCTTTTGGGGACAAACGGCGATGCTTGCTGGACTAAAGACATAATCTTTTCTATCATGTTGAAGCGCCCTGCATTGTCCCACAATTCAGTGATAAACAGCCCCTCAATAAACGATACTGCATATGAAAATGCACGCTCAGTCTGTGGTGGGCATCGGTCCCTGCGTAATTATGGGCGGTGGAAACCAGTGCTTTTAGGCGGTGCTTTTCTGCAAATACGCCGTCACATTTTCCAATTTTGTCGCCGCAAACCGTCAAATGCGATGGCAGGTCATTATAAGATATTAGCACGACGACGGCATTCCTCCGAAAAACGCCGTCATTTTCTCATTCCATGCCATCGAAAGCATCCAAAAACGCCAGCGTTTGTTCCGCGTTTTCCTGTGACTGCTGTGGACTCTCATGAACAGGCTGAAAAGAGGCCACATTTCCAATCGCTTTCAGTTCTTCCCAAAGCATCAGCCGGAATCTGCCCATGAAGGAATCCTCCCTGCTTTCTGCCTCTTGGGCATCCAGGCAGTCATTAATGGCCTGTACCACAGATTTGCTGAAAGAGCTTCCAGATGCTTTCCTATCTCTCAGATATTCCAGCGCACGGGCATCCTCGGCACGGGACAGCTTGAAGCGTATTGTGGTTTTTGTAGACCTCATTTCACGCCTCCCGTCACATTCTGCACGTCAGCCATGTATTCGTACCCCTTGGCTGCGGCGCAAATGTCACTGTTGATGACAATTCTACCGGGATCAATTGGGAAAAAATTCTTCAGCAGGCAGCCACCGCCGCCGACCACATAGAGCTTCATAATCCGGGGATCGTAGCCATGCTCCCGGAGTTTGCGGAATACCTTTTTCGTGTAGTCACTGGCCGTCAGCTTCATAGTCTTTTCCAGTTCCTCGTCAATATCGGCTGTACCATACCGCAGGAAATTATGAATCATTTGCTCATCTAGTTCGGCGTGGTGTTCCCGCATAAGGACCTCCTGGATGGCAAGTACACACTGCTGAACACCATACTTTTCCGTGAACATCTGACGCAAATCTACCTTGCTGTCCAGAGTACGCAGGATGTTCATGGTGCCGTTGCCAATGTCACAGAGCA
>CAVEIY010000305.1:0-2363 GCA_963615825.1 Flexilinea sp. | reverse complement strand
TGAAGCGACTGCCCATCATCTGCGCCAACAGATGTGTCCGGGGCGGTCGTTTTCTCATTTACCGTCATCATACCCACCTCCGGGAATCTGGAAGCCGTAGAACTTCTGCTTGAAATACTGGGCAGGACATTTCCCGGCTACGGTTAGATAGCCCTGTGCTTTCAGTTCTCTGTTCATCTCCCGGACAATCTGATATGCCTTGCTGCGGCTGATGCCCATGATCTCTGCAACTTCGGTTGCTGTGATAAACTGCGCTCTCATAGTACCTCCTGTTTCAAAGTGTTTCTCTCTGCGTTACGCATCTTTTGTTCATTCTCCTTTTCTCGCTCGATTGAAATATGCACTTTAAGTGCGTATTTCAATTATACGCATATGAAGTACATATGTCAAGGCTTTGCGGAATAAAAATATGCACTTGCAATTCGCTTTATCGTGTGATATGATATGGACGAGGTGAATCAGATATGGACAATTTCGATTATCCCGCTATCGGGCAGAGAATCAAGCAGCTCCGAAAACGGAAGGGACTGAACCAGACCGAGCTGGCACAAATGCTGAAAAAATCCCTCCGCACCGTACAGAAGTACGAAACCGGAGAGATTGAAGTGTCGATTGCCGTTGTCAATCAGATCGCCGACCTGCTGGACACGACCTCAACCTATATTCTTGGGTATGAATCCAGCACGACGCAGATCAGGACGCTTGCCGACGTGATGGACTTCCTCTTTAAGCTGGAAACGGTAGAGGGCATTGACTTCAAGATCGATGTGCAGAAGCCGCCTCGCAGCAAGCAGTGGGAGTGTTCTGTTTCCTTTGACGGTAAGAGTACAGCGGACTTCAATGCCGATATGTGCCTGTTCCTTGAGCAATGGGAGGAAGAACGCAAAGAACTTCGTGCCTATAACTCCACGCAGGCAGCATATAAACGCTGGAAGGAGCAGACGCTTGCATACTATGCCGCGAACGCAGTCAAATGCACAGAGCCAGAAGAACTTGACCGTGACGAACAGATTGCAAGACGGACGGAGTTTCTGGAAAAGGAATACGGTAAAAACGAGAGCAATGAGTAAATAACCCTATCAAAGCCTGATTCTTGAGGGAAGGAGGTAAAAATGTCAGTAACAAAAGACGGCGATACCGGTCGCTGGATGTCTCAGATCCGGGTAACAGACTGGACGGGCAAGACCATCCATAAAAAGAAGCGCGGTTTCGCCACCAAAAAGGAAGCCCTTCAATGGGAACGTGACTTCATCAGCCAATCCACAGGCAGTCTCGGCATGAACTTCGGAGATTTCATTGAATTGTACGTCAAAGATATGGAATATCGCCTCAAACCCTCCACTGTCGCCAGTAAGAAATGGCTGATCGACCTGAAGGTAACGCCCTTCTTCAAGAAAATCCCCCTGAACGAGATCAAGCCTACCCATGTGCGCCAGTGGCAGAACTCCCTGACCAGCTACCGTGATGAAAACGGGAAACCCTACTCCCAAACCTATCTCAAGTGCATCAACAACCAACTTACGGCAATTTTCAACTACGCAGTCAAGTATTATGGACTGAAAGAGAATCCATGCCATAAAGCGGGAAGTATGGGTAAGAAACACGCCGATGAAATGCTGTTCTGGACAAGGCAGGAGTTTCAGACATTCATTGAGGTCATGAAAGACCGGCCTGCCAGCTACGCGGTATTTATGACACTGTACTTCACCGGAATCCGCGAGGGAGAGCTATTGGCGCTTACGCCGTCGGACATCGACTTTGAAAAGAAAACCCTGACGGTAAACAAGAGCTATCAGCGTCTCGGCAAGGAGGATATTATCACCACACCGAAAACGCCCAAGAGCAACCGCACCATTCCTATCCCTGACGGACTCTGCACCTGTTTACAGGAGTATATGTCCCATTGCTACGGGCTGCAAAAGGATGACCGACTCTTTCCATACACCAAGAGTTTTCTGTATCACGAAATGGAGTATGGCTGCAAGGCATCAGGGGTAAAACGCATCCGGGTGCATGACATCCGACACAGCCACGCCAGCCTGTTGGTGGAGATGGGATTCTCTCCTCTGCTGATTGCGGAGCGGCTCGGACATGAGAAGGTACAAACCACGATGGACACATACAGCCACCTGTACCCGAACAAGCAGGTGGAGGTAGCCAGACAGCTTGACGGCATCATGCCGTGAGCCTCTGGCTACAAAAATCGCTGCAAATGTAGCCAATTTGTAGCCAGTAAAAATAAAAAATCCTGAAAAGCGCTGTAATATCAACACTTTTCAGGATTCAGAAAGCACTAAAATTTTATTCCCACTCAATCGTCGCCACAGGCTTGGGGCTGAGATCGTACAGCACGCGGCACACGC
>CAVEIY010000304.1:0-2410 GCA_963615825.1 Flexilinea sp. | reverse complement strand
TACGGGGACCCCCATCAGTAATAGTATGGTGGAGCTTTATACCATCCAGCGGTACCTGCAGTACAGCACTCTGGAGGAAATGGGCTTGATCCACTTCGATGACTGGGCCAGCGACTTCGGAGAAACCATTACCGCCATTGAACTATCTCCCACGGGAACCGGGTATCAGGCGAAAACGAGATTTGCCAAATTCTTCAACCTGCCGGAGCTGATGGCCACCTTCAAGCAGGTTGCGGATATTCAGACAGCGGATATGCTAAAGCTGCCGGTTCCCAAAGCCAACTTCCACACGGAGGTCATACAGCCCTCCGAGCTGCAAAAGGAAATGGTGCGTGGCCTGGCGGAACGGGCCGAGGACATCCGGGGCGGCGGTGTCGATCCAAGGGTTGATAATATGCTCCGTATCACCAACGACGGCAGAAAGCTGGCGCTGGATATGCGGCTCATTAACCCGCTGGCGGCAGATGACCCCAATGGCAAGGTTGCCGTCTGTGCCCGAAATGTTATCCGTATCTGGGAGCAGACAAAGGAGCAGCGCAGCGCACAAATGGTGTTTTGCGACCTTTCCACACCGAAAGGTGACGGCAGCTTCAATGTGTATGACGATCTGAAAAAGAAATTTCTGGAGGCCGGAATCCCAGCAGAGGAGATCGCCTTTATCCATGACGCCAACACGGAAGCAAGGAAAAAGGAACTGTTTGCCAAGGTGCGCTCCGGTCAGGTGCGTATCCTCATCGGCAGTACCCAGAAGATGGGAGCTGGAACCAACTGTCAGGACCGGCTCATAGCACTTCACGATTTGGACTGCCCATGGCGTCCGTCCGACCTTGCCCAGCGGCTGGGCCGCATTGTCCGGCAGGGCAACCAGAACCCGGAGGTTGAGATCTTCCGCTATGTAACGGAAGGGACCTTCGATGCGTACCTCTACCAGCTCGTGGAAAACAAGCAGAAATTTATTGCCCAGATCATGACCTCAAAAGCACCGGTGCGCGTGGCAGATGATGTGGATGAAACCGCCCTCAGTTATTCGGAGATCAAGGCGCTGGCCACGGGAAATCCCCTGATTATTGAAAAGTGCAATCTGGATATGGAGGTTGGCAAGCTGAATATGCTGAAAGCCAGCTATTTAAGCCAGAAATACGCGCTGGAGGATATGGTGCTGAAAAAGTACCCGGAAGCTATCGCCGGACTGACGGAGCGGATTGCGGGCTACGAGCAGGATGTGCGGCTTGCCGCCGCTCACCCAAAACCGGCAGAGGGATTTGTGGGAATGACCATTCTGGATAAGCCTTATGCCGACAAGGAGGCGGCTGGTAAGGCGATATTGGATGTGTGCACGAAAATGACCGGCTCCGATGCTGTTTTCTTAGGGCAGTACCGGGGCTTTTCTCTTGTACTGTCCTACGATGGACCGAGCAATGAGTACCGCATGACCATGAAAGGAAGCCTCTCCCACACGGCGGTGCTGGGTGCGGATGTATTCGGCAACCTGACCCGTATGGACAATGTGATCGACGGTCTGGGGACAAAGCTGGAAGCCGTGCGGCAGGCACTGGCAGATACCCAGACCCAGCTTGAAAATGCCAGAACGGAATTGGCAACACCGTTTGCCAAAGAAGCCGAGCTGGCCGAAAAGACCGCAAGGCTGAAAGAACTGAATATCCTGCTGAACATGGACCAGAAGGACAAATCCCTCATCGACGATGTTCCGGACGAGGATGTACCGGAAAAACAGAGATCACGGGGGTATGAACGGTAATTCTCCAACTGGCGCAGATAACTGTGCCAGTTACATAGAGCAGAATATTTCATGCAGAATTGCACAACAAGGAATTGATATTTCTGCTTTTGTTGTGTATAATATAGGTGGGTGATGACCATGAATATGATTTTAACAACGATCATGCAGGAAAAGCAGCGCATCGAATATATGCGTGAAAAGTATCAGGAAGAATTGAGCCGCTTACCGAAGGGAACCATTTCAGAGAAGAAGTCCGGAGAAAAAGTATATTATTACCTGAAATATCGGGATGGCAGCAAAGTGGTTTCCCGCTATATCAGCAAATCCGAAATCGACGAAGTACGCACACAGGTGGAAAAACGAAAACACATCGAGGCAATGATCAAGTCATTGCAGGAAGAATTGGTAATTGCCGACAAAGCATTGGAGGGAACAATATGATTTTATATCATGGCAGTAATCTTACGGTATCGGAACCCAGACTGGTGGTTCAAAACAGATTCCTTGACTTTGGTTATGGTTTCTACACCACAACCAACAAAGTGCAGGCCATCGGCTTTGCAGATAAGGTGACGAAACGGCGCAAAGAAGGAACGCCTACCGTCAGTATTTACGAAATTGATGAAGAAAAAGCTTTTGGCGAATGTTCGGTTTTGCGTTTTGAGGCCC
>CAVEIY010000303.1:0-2412 GCA_963615825.1 Flexilinea sp. | reverse complement strand
CGTGGATACCCTTGATCTCGTGATGGATACCCATGCCGGTGATCCAGATGATGCGTTTTACACCTGTTTTATCAAATGCCGCCACGATGTTTTTTGCCATTGTCAGCACATTGCCGTCAAGAGAGCAAAGCAGAATTTCCTGCCCATCCATAGCTCGGCACACATCCTCTGCATTCAGCGCATCGCCCTGAATGATGTTGACGCCGGTCATGTCCATATCACCGAACTTTGCCGGATTACGGACAAACACAGACAGCTCGACATCTGCTGTTTTCTGCATTTTGCGAGTCAGGTATTTGCCGGTGTGTCCGGCAGCTCCGAAGATAACAACTTTTTTCATAGTGGTGTCCTTTCTGATGGGTTAATTTAGATTCCCGGCAATGGCATCCTCGATCATTTTTGCCATCACTTCCGTTGTAAGGGACATCATGCGGCAGGGCATGGGACCGAAGGAGCCGATGATCTCCACCAGCTTCCCATGGTCTTGGGGGTCGGATGCAAGTTCCCCGTAGGTAAATGCAATACCAAATTCCCGGTAGAGTGCTTTCAGAGCAGCAAGTGCCTTCTGTAGAAGCGCTTCCTCGTTTCCTCCGTCTGCGGCTATGCCGAGAATTTCAGAGAAATAGCGATAGAAAATGTCCTTATCTACACAGGCACGATAAATTTCCTTGAGCCAATACGGAAAAAGTCCGCAAAGCGCATGGGGATAATCCAGCCCCAAGTAGCGCTGTGCAAAGGATTGCAGCGGGTACGGCGCAAACTCTCCCTCCCGGCCCAGGTCGTTGATGCCGGAGAGCGCCAGTGCGCTATTCAGAAGAAGGGTGCCCCGTGCGTCTGTGTCGTTCTTATCTGCAAGACTGCGGCGCAGACATTCGAGGATCGTTTTCATGGAGGCTTCCGCATAGTGTTCCGCCAGCGGAGAGCGAGTCAGGTTGAGATAGTTGATGGACAGCTGCACAAAGGCGGTCATCTGCCCGTAGGCGAGGATATGATCCGGCAGTGACATCACATAGTCTGGATTCAGCCAGGTAAACGCCGCCCTGCCCACGCCGCAGCCCACCTGCAAGCCGCTGCCGTCCAGGGTAATCTGCACATCCGCATTGGTCTCCGAGCCGGACATGGGGTTGGTGGGAACGGTGACGACCGGGAGCATGGGAAGTCCTTCCGTCGACACCTCATAGGTCAGGTACTTCTCCATCGGTACATTCATATTCATTGCGCCGAAGGCAATGGCCTTTGCCAGATCCATGCTGACACCACCGCCGATGCCGAGAACGACTTGGATCTCCCGTTCCGTACAGAGCCGGATCCCTTCCTTGACTTTGCTGAGAAGGGGCTGTTTTCCGGCGTTCATGCAGGTGATCTGACCCCCCGCGCCTGTCAGCGCCTGCGCCAGCTTATCGTAATGACCGCCAGATAAAAAACTGTCGGTGGGGACGGCCAGAAGCCGTTTGCCCAGCTTTGCGATCTCCTGCACAACAGTCTCCACTTGACCTGCGCCGTAGAAAATGCGGACGCTGCCATCGTAAATAAAATCTTTCATGATAATCTCCTTAGATTTCGGTTCTTGATACACCGAAAAAGCGCTGCAATTTATCACTGCGGCTCTGTCCGTTCGGTGTTCAATGCCACTCTTTTTTCAGAACGGCATATTGGATCGTATTTTCGTATTTCGGTGTGCCGTCCGGATCGTTCACGAAGGAAACGAATTCAAGAAAAAGCCCCTCCCGCCGCATACCGAGCTTCTCACACAGATGCTGACAGGAAATATTGTAATCCTCCGTATAGGCGTAAATGCGCCGCGCACCTTTTTCCCGGAACAGATAGTCAATGAAAGCGTGCGCCGCTTCATAGGCATAGCCTTTTCCCTGATAGGCTTCATTCAGCATCCAGCAGGGGCTGAAGGTATCCGCCGCGCCGCCCTCCTCGTGATTTGGCGACTCCGGGTAGGCATCGATTTCGCCGATTACCTTGCCGGTCTTTTTTAGGGCAATGGCAAAATAATACTCCGTTTCGCCTGCACGTTTCTTCATTTCATCACGGGCTTGTGCAAGCGAGTGCAGTTTCATACTGGCAAAGCAGTTTACTGCCGGTTCTCTTAAATATTCATAGACGTCCTCTGCGTCATCTTCTGCAAACGGACGGAGGATCAGGCGTTCTGTTTCAATAATCATGCTATTTCGCCTCAATTCCATAGTATACCCGAATTTTATTGAAAAACCAGCTTGCTCGTCCGACTCAAAATGACAGCGGCAGCAAGCGTGATAAGCTCCGTCACAAAGGGGGCAAGCCAGATCGCCTCCGTTCCGAAGAGGAACGGCAAAAAGAAGATCAGCAATGCTTTTACGACGATACCCCGGCTGACTGCGATGGCATTGGCGGTTCCGGTGCGCTTCGTGGAGAAAAAGTACG
>CAVEIY010000302.1:0-2476 GCA_963615825.1 Flexilinea sp. | reverse complement strand
CGCGAGGGCGAGAGGGAGATTATAGCGGACATCAATCGCTATTTTGAAAGTCGCTAACGGAGGAATTACAGTGAGTACATAACTGGTTATTTAAGATTGCAAAAGAACTTTGGAAAATCTAATAATAGCAAAACACAATATCAAACTGTCACTTCTCTCTTGATATTGTGCTTTATCTGATATTTCTGTTGAATGCCAGACACCTACCCATTATCCACATTACCAATTGCGGTTTTCGATTCTTCTCTTGCCTCTTTCCCCAGCATTGCCGCCACCATCTCATAATGCTTCTTCACCGTATTCCTCGCCAGTCCGGTTCGTTTGGCGATGGTGGCGAACTCCGTGACCTCCGGGTGGATACGCATATAGTCCCACAACTTACGTTGCTTCTTCGTCAGTTTTGTTGGTGGGGCGATGCCCGCAAGCTGCTCCTTGAGATTTTTGCGTTCCTCGTTCATCTCCGCGATCAGTGCTTTCAGCTTTTCCTCGCACTCCTCGCGGGTGCGGGCGTAGACATTGTGGGAATGTTGCGTCCCGTCCGGCCATACGGGAGAATAGCGCCCCTCAAACAGGTGGTCATTGATCTCCGTGATGCATCCGGTTCCCGGTTTTCTCTTCTTCCCCACATAGGGCTGGAAGTCCACGATGCCTTTCTGCTCCGACTCCGCTTCTTCCCGCGGCGCTGCCTTGCCTATGCTTCGGTCGATGCTGGCGGCGGCTGCGCGCTGCATATCGTTGGTAATGTGGGTATAGATGTCCAGCGTAGTCGTTGCGGACACATGCCCCAGCATGGCAGAGAGGGTTTTCACATCCATGCCGTTCTCCAGCGCCAGCGTTGCGAAGGTGTGGCGCAAATCGTGGAAGCGGACATGCTTACAGCCAGCCCGTTCCAATATGGTCTGAAGCCGCCTGCGTGCCACGCCGGGAGAAATCGGCTGATTCTCCTTGACCGGTGACGGGAACATCCAACGGGAATCCACCTTTTTGCGGTATTCCCGCAGCACTGCCAGCACCGCAGGCGGCAGCACCAGTTTTCGGACAGACGCTTTTGTTTTCGGCGGGATGATCTGCAGTTCACCGTTTACCGTGTACGCCTGCTTATTGACGGTCAGTACACCTGTCTCAAAGTTCAGGTCATCCCATTGGAGCGCCATCAACTCGCCCCGCCGCAGGCCGGTGCAGAGGTCCAGCAGGAATAGTTCATAGTATCTGTCCGCCTGTGCCTGAATGAGAAATTTCTGCAATTCTTCCCGGTCCAGTATTTGCATCTCCCGCGCCTTTTTCGGCGGCAATTTGCAGCCGATAGCCGGGTTTGTACGGAGCAGGTCATCCTGCACGGCCCGCTGCAAGGCGGAGCGGCAGACCGCGTGACACATCCGCACCATGCGGTCAGAAACTCCCGGTCCATATTGCTCTGCCAGACGTTTGCGACCGTTCTTTTTCAACCGCCCATAGAATTGCTGCAAATCATTCTGCGACAACTTGTTCAGCGGGATCTTCCCGATTTCCGTCAGAACATGGTTGTGGATAATGTTCTCGTAGTTACTCTGCGTGCTGGCTCGGAGCGTCGGCTTACAGTGGTTTTCGTACCAGTAGCACAGCCAATCTCCGAACAGCATATCCGGTTTGACCTTTCGGTCATCCCGTCCCACCATGCTTTCGGTAAGTGTTTTCAGCTTCTCCTGACACTCCCGCTTTGTTTTGGCGAGAACATTCTTCGTCTTGGGGAGGCCGTTGTCATCGTAACCAATGACAACACGCCCCTCCCAGCGTCCGTCACCGCGCTGCCTTACCGTGCCGGTTCCGCTTTTCCGTCTCTTTGCCAAGGTCTCAGCCCCTTTCCCAGCAAGTCCTCCATGAAGCCGCCAACGATGCCGCTGGCGGCTTTTTGCATATCCGGTGTGACGTGGGTATAGGTATCCAGCGTGAAGCTGGCATTGGTGTGTCCCAGAATCCCCGATAGGGTTTTGGCATCTACGCCGCTGGCGATGGCGTGTGTAGCGAAGGTATGCCGCAGATCATGGAAGCGAATGTCCGGCAGTCCCGCCTTGTGCAAAATCGCTTTCATGTGCGTGTAGGCACAATCCGGGGATAGCGGCAACTCCGGTCGAACAGGGTCCGGGAATATCCATTGCGTGATCGACTTCTCTTTCCGTCGGCGCAGGATATCCGCTGTGCTGCGGGGCAGGACGATGGTGCGCTCACCGCTGCGGGTCTTGGTCTTGCCCAGCATATCGACACCCAGCTTCCGGCTATGAAGAGTTCTGCGCACTTGCAGGACGCCGGACCGCGCATCAAAGTCCTGCCACATGAGTCCGCAGATTTCGCCCCGCCGCAAACCCGTGGTCAACTCCACGTAGAAGAAATCCCCCCAGACCGCATCCCCCCGCACGGCATCCAGAAAGGTATCTAACTCCTTGTCGGTCAGGACACGCTTCGGTGCATGGGACACCTTTGGCACCGTTGCGCCCACGGT
>CAVEIY010000301.1:0-2484 GCA_963615825.1 Flexilinea sp. | reverse complement strand
ACTACTTCGTACCCCCGTATTCCTTCCGCTACCCATACTACAATCTGAACGGGGCCTTTTGGCCAACTTGCAAAAAAATTACCTGAGCCGGACGAGAGAGCATCCGGCTCAGGCAAGTTATATCAACACCGCTCAGCGGTGATTATTATTAGTCTGCCGCTTTCAGCACATTGCTACGGTGGACAGTAACCGACGGCACGCTTTCGTGAAGCTATAGCCGTAAAATCATTTCGCGTGTCTGTGCCTTACAATATGCCGTTTCTTCCTGAAATGAACTCGAAAAAGTATGTAAGAAATTTGTGAACTTCTGCTTTGTACCGACACTTTATTTGGTCACAATCTTCTGCTATCATAAAAGAGATTTCAAGCTCATTTTGACTTGCTGTGCAAGAATAAGCGCAGATTGGAGGGAGCAAGCATGCGTATCCTGATTGCAGAAGATGAAGTGACCATCGCCCGTGCGCTGAAGGTCATGCTGGAAAAGAACAAATACGCTGTGGATATGGTTCACAACGGGAACGATGCACTGGACTATATTCAGGCAACGACCTATGATGCGCTGGTGCTGGATATTATGATGCCGGGAAAAGACGGGATCGAAGTCTTAAAAGCTGCCCGCGCGGAGGGAAACACCACACCGGCTCTGTTCCTGACAGCAAAGGCGGAGGTGGCCGACCGGGTAGCCGGACTGGATGCTGGTGCTGACGATTACCTACCTAAGCCGTTTGCGGCGAGCGAGTTTCTTGCCCGTGTCCGCGCCCTTACCCGACGCAGCAGTGCCTATGCACCGTCCGAACTCAGCTTTGGGAATGTCACGCTTGACCGGGGACAATATACGCTCCGCACACCGTCGAATGAAGTGCGGCTGAACAACAAGGAGTATCAGCTTGCGGAACTGTTTCTGCGTCATCCGCATCAGGTATTCTCATCGGAACACCTGATGGAAAAGGTGTGGGGACTTGACAGCGAAGCGGATATGGATGTTGTGTGGACATATATTGGTTTTTTGAGAAGAAAGATCAAGCAGGTCAGCGCGGATGTTGAAATCAGGACCATCCGCGGCGCAGGCTATGCTTTGGAGGAGATGCGATGCTGAAAAAGATGCGCTGGCGCTTCATCGGCGCGGCAATGGCGGCATTTACGGCAGTTGTCCTCACGCTTTTGTGTTTTGTGAATGTCTGGAACTATTACAGCATGACCCGGCAGCAGGACACGACGCTTGATCGGCTTTTGGAAGTAGATCAGCAAAATGCGGATATACCTGCCGGAGAGATCACACCCCCTTTTGAGGACATGGACAGGTTCTCCCCGGAAGTGCCTTACATGATTCGCTTTTTCTCGGTACATTTGTCCGAGGATGGAACGGTAGGACGTGTCAATCAAAACTATATCGCATCCATCTCTGAGACTGACGCGGAAGCCTACGCGGATACCGTACTCTCTCACGGGAAAACACACGGTTATGAAGGTGGCTACCGATACCTTGTGAGCCAGGAGGATACGGAAACCGTGATTCTGTTCCTGAACTCGGAACGGGAACTGCAAACAATGAAGTCACTGCTCTGGATCACGCTGGCCATCGCGGGCTTCTGCCTTGTGGTGGTGTTTGGGCTTGTCGTACTCTTTTCCAGACGGGCCATCACGCCGTATCTCAAAAACATGGAGGCGCAGAAGCAGTTTATCACCAACGCCAGCCACGAGCTGAAAACGCCCCTGACCGCCATCTCCACCAGCGCCGATGTGCTGGCGATGGAGCATGACGGCGATGAATGGGTGCATAACATTCAGGTGCAGTCCGGGCGGCTGTCCAAACTTATCACCAACCTTGTGACCCTCTCTCGGCTGGATGAAGAAGATCCGTTCCCGGTCCGCACGGAATTTTCTCTCAGCGATGCGCTCTGGGAGATCAGCGAGCCGTTTGTCTCTCTTGCGCAGGCAAAGGGGAAAACATACACACAGGACATTGCGGATGGGCTGACCGTGACCGGTGATCGCGCAGCGATTCAGCAAATGGTTTCTATCCTGCTGGACAATGCACTCAAGTATTCGCCTGACGGCGGCAGCATTTCCCTGACCGCCCGGCGCAGCGGGAAAAAGGCTGAGATTGCCGTCTCCAACACCGTGGACGGGGCACAATGCACCGATGTCGGCCGCCTGTTTGACCGCTTCTACCGTGCGGATGAATCCCATTCCAATACCGTGAATGGGACCGGCATCGGCCTCTCCATCGCAAAAGCCACGGCGGATGCCCACGGCGGGAAAATTTCCGCAAAGCAGACGGGTAACACGATTACATTCCAAGTCACATTGTAAAAAAGCTGAAATACGAGGTATCTTTCCGGTCGGAAGATACCCCGTATTTTTTATGCTCTTTTTCAAGCTCATTTCAAGTCCATCCGCTACGATTTTTAAGATACCTGGCATAAACAGGGCAAGGAGGTATAGCAGATGATTCAGGTTTCGCACCTAACCAAGTATTACGGC
>CAVEIY010000300.1:0-2514 GCA_963615825.1 Flexilinea sp. | reverse complement strand
ATAATCAGGAAACTGTAACCATTTGGGCTGATGCTGATTTGAAGGTTGTAAACGACAATGTTTAATGCGGATCACGCGTTGACAACCGCAGGACGATGTCATACAATGGCTCTATCGTGTTTATGAGGTGATTTTATGACAAAATGGGACAAGTTATTCCGTTCTGCTGTTGTGCTGCTGCTCTGTGCGAATCTGGCGGTCAGCGGTATGATCTGCGCGCGGCTTGGCAATGTGACGCCCGCAGTAAGCAGCGGCGAAAACGGCTCCGCGGCGGAAAACACCGATGACGACATCGAGCCGATATCTCCGGAAAGCCCGAAGGCTGCCGACGCGTGGTATGACTATGCCTGGGTATACGAAAATTCGGATTATGTGGAGATCATCCGTTTGGGTTTGGACGGATCCGATTGGCATTTTGAAATGACGCTTCCGGGAGCCAACGTGGATCTGACCGTTAAACAGATCTTTATTAACGACATTTTGGACGGGCAGGAAACCAATGTTTTTCTCACTGACGACGATACCATAAGACATATGGCAGAGCTCAACGGTATTAACGGCGACAAAGTGATCCTTCGCGCCGGAAAAACGCTGGTGTTTGAGGACAATCACCCCTTCGTAACGGATTTTAACGGCAGAGAGATACTCTTTGTTCTGGAAGCGCCATCCGGCGAAACCTTGCGTTATTCGTATATTTTTGAGCTTACGGATGACTCCGCGCCGTTGGCGGACTACACAAACGACAGCGGCAAGGATCTTTCTCTGCTTCGCCATGACGCGCGGTACGACATAGAAGTCTTTGACGGCGTATTCTGGGTACCGGCCGTTTCTCTTGGTGAAAGCCGCTATACCAATGCGGAAATTGCCGCAATGCTGGGCGATTCTCCCGAGGACAAGCAAGCCAAAATCGGAACGCTCTATGAGGCATTGCAGCTGTACCAGATCGGAAATTTTTCTTCGGCGGACGATAATGTGCGCATTGCCGAAAACGGGATCAACTGGGAATACCATACGCCGGGGCGTATCGCCGTAATCAACAACCGCGGCTGCTGCGCTACGGATTCCGCGTGGCTGCGCTACCTGCTGGAGGGAGATTACGATGAAATCGGATATATCGCCACTTCCCAGCGGGACGGCAGCGGACACGTCTATAACTATATTCGAGACGGTGAATGGTACTATATCATCGACCTTACGCACTACCGCAACGACTGGATCGCCACGATTGAGGAAAACGGTGATATGGACGCCTATTCACGCTCCGACCGTGTCCTCGGCAATATTCACCGCACAAAAGATCTTACCAGCTTTGTAAACTATGTGCAGGATGCCTTCAACGATCCCCCCGGACTGATGTTCCGCCTTACCTGCGAGGATGTAACGCCCATAGACGGCGTGCATTCCCAGAACGGTGTGACAATTTACCATCCGGAAAGCTATGAGCCATATGTCACCTGCATTTTTGACGATGCTTCCGACGATCTGACGTATGCCTATGCCCCAGACCCTGCCGAAGCGCCGGAGTATTAAATTGGTAATGTGCGTCAAAAGCTGAAATTTCACCATTTTCGGTAAGCGCAGCAGAGAAGATATATCCGATAGCGTTGCCCGAATATACAAAACACCGCCGGAGTGTGAAAGCACTCCGGCGTAAATTGTATCGACATATTTTATCAAGCAGCGCGCATTCGCTGTTTTTGCCATTGGTGAAAACAGGAAAGAATGTATCTTCCCTCTCCTCTGGTCATTGCGAGGCCATTGGGCAGATTTCCTGTTTCATGCACCGCAGGCAGACTTTATAGCCTCAACGACCCTTTTCGCCTGGGCAAATCCCTGCATGGAATAGGTATTGCCATTGTACTGGAATTTCAGCACAGAATAAAGCACAAAGCTGCTCCCCTTGATGAATTTCGCATCCTTCAGATCAATCGCTTCCACAAGATTCCCAATATCTGTGAATCCGGCGAACTCATATAGTGACAACACGCTGCCATTCAGAAAAAACCAGACCCGTCCGCTGTTGCCATTGGTACAGGTCACATCGGCTGCGAGAGCGATTTCCCGCTCATCAATGAGACCCCGCAGGTGGGCATTTTTAAGAAACTGATTTTCAGCCATAGTTAAGAATTCTTTCTTTAGAGTTCCTTTTTTGAAGTGCTGCCTGGGTTTTTACAGCACACTCTCTTCTTGATTATACTATAAGCCCGCTCCCACCGTCAAGGACTTGATTGGGTCTTGGGATACTATCCCATCTCAGGATATTTCTCCTGAACTTCTTTTTACTTACCCATTTTCATTTGCAATGCAATGACAATACAGGGGGAAGTTTCCTTCCCCCTGTATTACTCGGTTTTTACTTGAAGTACCGCTCCAGCAGGCCCTTCAGAGCCTTGCCGTGCCGGGCCTCGTCCTTGGCCATTTCATGCACGGTGTCGTGGATGGCGTCCAGGCCGTTCTTTTTGGCGCAGGCGGCCAGGTCGAACTTGCCCTGGGTGGCGCCGAACTCGCAGTCAA
>CAVEIY010000299.1:0-2605 GCA_963615825.1 Flexilinea sp. | reverse complement strand
CGCACTCTGCATGGCCGCCGTAATCATGTCATACCACATGGCGAACGTGGGGTAACGCGATGTGTCTACGCAGGTATAGAAGGGACTGGTTCCCCAAGAGCGATAGTCGTAGGGGCTTCTGTACTCACAGATCAAGTCCCAGATAACCGCCTGCGTAGCGGCCCACTTTTCAGCGTTCACGATGTCGCTGCTGTTGCTGTCACCGTATGCCGATCCATACTCTGCGCTGGGATAACCACAGACCAGAGCCAGCGCGATACCGCTTTGGACAGCGGCGGGCAAGTTGTACCAGCACCCGCTGGAGCCCTGCACATAGTTGCTGCTGTCGTCCGAGCGAACGCCGGGCTGGATGCAGTAAGCCAGCGCGCCGTCAACGTATTTGGTGTGATAGAGGGCGCTGCCACTGCCGAGACTGCTGTCCGCCAAAATAGTCAGATTTCTTGTGCTGGGCGTCGTCGAACTGCTGTAGTCATACTGCTTAAAGGTAAGCTGCGAGGTGTAGACATACACCTTGTACTTGACCACGACGGTTGCCGCATATGCAGACACGGCCAGCATCGCCGCCATGACCAGCGCCAAGATGAGTGCTGTGAAGCGTTTCATTGTTTTCAATAGGATTCCTCCTTTGTTGGAAAATGTAAAGCCTCTCTGTTGCCAGAGAGGCTTTGCGTTTAGGGTATCAAATTTTAGTCATAGAGGACGTAAATCAGTAAGCTCCCGCCATCCTCCACAATGCAGACATTGCAGTGGAAACCGGCGTCTGCCACACTGTCACGCCCCGCCTGCATCATAAGCTGGCGGAAGGTAAAGTCCACCATGTCCCGTGCCTTGGCCTCCAGTGTTGCTTGCGAGGCATCTGCTGGCACTGCGGCGGGGAAGCGGTAGGCGCTGTTGTCCAGCGTCAGGCCGCTGTCCGTAATGACACCGTACTGCGTCACCGCATAGGCGTTAGCCGCATCGATGGCCGCCTGCCGGTCTGCGGGAGCAGTGGGTTCAGGAGTGGGTTCCGGTTCCGGCGTAGGCTCTGGTTCCACATAGCCCGTCTTGGCGTGGACAGTCTCGGAGGGAATGTCCTCTGTGGGCACGGGTTCCTCGACAGGCTCAAGGGATTGAGTTGCTTGCGGTACAGTTTCTGTCTGAGGAGCTTTTTCCTCTGGGGGTTGCTCCTCCGCAGCACCCGACACCGTGTCCGGTTCTTTCACTGCCGTAGCGGGTTTGGGTGCTGCCTGTGGCTGCTGGACTTCCTCCCGCACCACGGTCGTCGGTGGTGGTATGACCTCTGCTGGACTGCTCTCCATCTGTCCACAGGCCGTGAGGAGCAGCAGCGCGCTGGCCGCCAGTAGTGTGATCTTCTTCATTTGTGCGTTCTCCTTCCACTTTTGGTAACACAAAGAACTATCACACAACTTTCAACAAGTCAACGGAAAGACGCGGAACTCAGAAAACAAAATAGGGAGGGCCTCGCGGAGAGGCAAATCGCCCGCTCATACCATGCCTCCCATCGTCATGTCGGGGCCGGTGCTCTGCTCCATGTTCTGCCGCTGGACAAAGAATAAGCCCACCCCATCGGGACGGGCAAGCTGGATATGAAATTGCGTTACCTTTTCCAAAGTTTTGATTTCCTTTCTATAGAACAATTGGCTTTACACATTGCTTGGAACACGCTATGATTAAAGTGAACAAATCAGAATTTAGAGGAATGAGGGATAGATGTGCGTATGATAGAGATACGAAAAAAGCGAGCTGTTGCCACCTGAATATGCCGGAGAAAGGATGTGACGCAGATACAACAAGAAAGGACTTTCATCATGAAGAAGATTCCAGACCCCAACGTGGTCTTTCCCAACGAATATAAAACTTCCTGCTTTATCAAAAATGTAATAACTGCTCCTAACATTACAGTGGGTGATTATACCTACTATGACGATGCCGTTGATCCGACAGGATTTGAAAAGAACAATGTGCTGTTCAATTATCCAGAGTTCGGAGACCGTCTTGTGATCGGTAAGTTCTGTCAGATTGCTTCCGGCACCAAGTTCATCATGGGGCCAGCAAATCACCGTATCAGCAGTGCGACAACTTATCCCTTCAATGTGTTCGGTGGTGCATGGACGGAAAACACACCGCCGCACATGGATCAGCTTCCCCGCAAGGGGGATACCATCATCGGGAACGATGTGTGGATCGGTCGGGAGAGCGTCATCATGCCCGGCGTGAAAATCGGTGATGGCGCGATTATTGCGGCATATTCCGTGGTAGTCAAGGACGTTCCTGCCTACACTGTTTTCGGAGGAAACCCGGCAAAGTTTATCAGGGAGCGTTTCGACGAAGAATTGAAAAAACTGCTGCTCCGTTATCAATGGTGGAACTTGGAGCCTGAACAACTGATAGAGATTTTGCCGTTGCTTTGCGATCCGGATCTGGGGAGGCTCAAAGGTTTTCTACAAGCGCAAGTAAAAGAATGAGTTGGCAACTTTCGGTTTGTCTGCCTATTAAGCAGCTCGATTCATTTGGATCGAGCCGCTTTTTCTTACATCATCTGCTCCTGCGTCTGCTCCGGAAACGGCGGCTCCAGTCGCCGCAGCCGACCGAACTCCGTTTCCAC
>CAVEIY010000298.1:0-2652 GCA_963615825.1 Flexilinea sp. | reverse complement strand
AGACCGACGATGACGAGCATGTCTGGTACTACGGCGAGGAAAAGCTCAGCATCGGTGACTTCCAGACCGCCCTCACCGGACTGACCGCCGCCACCTTCACCTCGGAGCAGCCCTCCGGCAAGGAGGAACTGCGCCTGACGGTGACGCTGGATAACGAGAACGTCTCCTCGGTGGAGACCGCCATTTACCGCTATGACGGCAGCTTCTGCCTGGTGACGGTGGACGGCACACCCACCGCGCTGGTCAGCCGCAGCGCCGCCATGAATCTGGTAGAGGCGGTAAACGCCATCGTGCTGAATTAACATTGCTTTCATCCGTACCTCTCTTGTGCCAAAGGCCGCAGGTAAGTTCACCTGCGGCCTTTGGCTTATTTTTATGTGAATGTAGAGACAAGCTGTTTTTATACGACTAACGTAGACAAGAGGTCTAAGTGGTCGCGCAGCTTTTCCTGTCCGCCATACCGGAATACAGCAACTTTACCCCCTTTTCCCAATGCTGCCATTTGCCATATTCCATCAGGCTCATTCGCAATAATTACAAAATCCAAATCTGAATGATCAATGTATTCGTAATTCCAGCGGACGTTCACAAGCCGATATTGCTCCATCTGTGCTTCTGCAACCGATCGCGCCATGGAGGGGATCAGCAGGTGAAAGAAAGTTGTATCCAGCTCTGGAGAATAGCGATTGGCACCATTCTCCGGGTCTTTGGAGAATACATTGCCTCGCGTACCATTCTGTGGGCTGTACGCTTCCTGTGTGACTGAATACCAACTCGAGGCAAGCAGGGAATATTCCACATCTGCGTAATAGGTTCCCCGAGAGTTGCGGAATGGGGGATCTTCAAATAAATCGTTCCATTGATTTACTGGCGTACTTTCTATTGCCTGTATTTCAATATAGGGCCGATTAAAATCATCTAGGGGAATATCACTGTATGGAGCAGAATATTGCCCCAAAACCAATATTGCTATTGGGATAATTGCAGCAAGGGACATCACATTTTCCCATACGATTTTCTTGCTTGGCCCAGTAGACGGCGGAGGTGCCGATCCCTCTTTAAGTGCTTTGCAGGAGTTTTTGAGAAGCCTTAAATTGCGGCTGTTTTTTCGGAATATGAATATCTGCGCGATGATAAATACGAGAAAAACCGGATTAAATATTTGTAGAAGAACAATGGGAAGATAGGCTAAATTATTAGGCTGAACATCAAATTTGCTTTTGTAGAAAAAGAGAAACCAGGCAATTACAGCGATAAGTGCACAATAAATAATTATCTTTCTTTGTTGAGCACGCTGCGCCGCCTTTTCTAATCTTTCCAAGGAAAGTCCGCGGCTTTCGTGATCGGAATAGAGTTCAACGGCAGCGGGATCCGTCGTGTAGAAAAGGAAATAATAGCTTGACCCGATGGCAAAGGCATATTCCCAGCCCGCATTGCGATACAGAGAAATTTGTTCTTCCGTGGGAGAATCCCCGCATTTCCCGTATGGTTCTAAACGGAAACGGGTGCCGGGTACTCCGGTAGTCGTAAAAGTTGCCCAGCTCCCAATTGAGACAGGGAACAGGCCGTTGTTTGCCTGATCTTCCAACCATTTTTCAAGTCCTAAAATGTCAGCGGTGGATACCGGAAGTATTTTTCTCACTTTGCGCATAAGCTCTCCTCCTCTCCGTCAAGAACACAGGCTTTCAGCCGCGCTAATTCGGCCTGAAAAGCAGTTTTTCCCTTATCTGTGATACGGTAGCTTCGCTTGCGGCCATCGGTCTGCGTTTCTTCAATCAGATGTTCATCCTGAAATTTTCCCAATAGCGTATATAGGGTTCCGGGACCAAGCCGTACTCGACCATTTGTTTTTTTCTCTACAAACTCTGTAATTTCAATTCCGCACATTTCCCGATGCAGAAAGGACATCAGTACATAAAACATAGATTCAGTCAATGTGCCGCGATCTTTCATAACGATGCACTCTCTCTTCGCAAACAATTTGGCAAATATCGCGCCGCGATATTCTTTTTTGTATTTTAATATCGCGCCGTGATATTGTCAAGTGTCATATTCCGGACGAGTGCAGGAAGCCCTGAGCGCAGGACGTGAGAAATGCAGCATTAACAGATCGGGAAGAAGGTTGCGCAGCCCAGCGAGGTCGCGAGAATACCCCAATGGAAGTACCCTTTGTTTGCCCCTGTAAGCCGTTGTGCGACCTCCTTGGGGGGGGCAGCATCCGGGCTCCAGAGGAGCATTCTGCGCCGCATGCTGCATAAAAAAATGGAGCCGTTTCGGCTCCATTTTGCGCTTTTTACCACTATTTGCTGGTTGGATTTTCCATTGTTTCCGTCCGGAAACCTATTCCTATCTCATTCTGGGTCAAAAGTGGGTCAGCGCCAGATATATGGCAGAAGATGTTGGACAGTCAGTTTGCATTCATGCCGAGAGGCTCATAGGTCAGCAGCTTTTTCTTCCAGAGCGTTTCCGTTTGGATCACTCCATCGGACATAAGGCGAAGCGCCATTCTCTTGTTTCGTTTCCGCTCATAGCGATCCAGCCTTCAGGCCGTATAGACTTGGATTGCCGCCGCCATAAAAGCTGCCGTCCCAGCACCGTACTGGTCAATGTGCTGCGTAAAACGCTCGTCTCCCACATACATCTGGCCGAGGC
>CAVEIY010000297.1:0-2696 GCA_963615825.1 Flexilinea sp. | reverse complement strand
ATTTCCCACGGATATTCCGACGGGACAGGCTGTTTTTCTACGGATGTTCCCGACTTGAGAAATGCAGCGCAGGCTGCTAAAAGCCTCCACCGGATACATGGCATGCATTCCTAATTCTTTCTTAACTGCATTGACTTCCTTTTGGGGCTGTGACATAATTGGCCAAAATAAGGAGGTATGTTATGCAATTCCAAAAATGTCTTCCGATTATTCTGTCCGCAGTCCTTCTCTGCGGCTGCGCAAAGGCACTGCCACCGGCACCCGAAGCAGCGGAAGCTGTTTCCCCATCGGTCGAATCTACGTCAGCACCATCGGTAACCGCGACTGCTTCCACTGATTTTCCCCTTTCTCCGGAAAATCAATTGGCTCTTATCTACGAAAACATAGATACCTGGCGCGCCCTGGATGAAGCTGATGCCTGGTCCTACGCTGTTACAGATCTGGACGGTAATGGGCGGCTGGAAATTCTCTCTTCGGAGACGCACGGCACTGGCCATATCCCCACTTTCCGCGCTTGGGAAGTGGACGAAAGCGGCACATCCATAGTACCCATTGCGGAGCCAGATGAGCAAGGATCCACTGTCATCATGGGCGCCAGTTTCTACAATGCTGAATGTTTGTCCATAGATACCGTGGACAAATTCTTCGATTCTGCCAATAGTCGAAGCTATTATATACAAACCAGCGAAGTAAAAGACGGCACCGCTCACTACCGCGAAACCAAATTTGCCATTTCCCTGGAAAACGGGAAATGGAGCAGGATATTCTGGGCTTTAAGCAGACGGAATACCTGGACGGCGGCGCAAAATGCGTTGCTGCCTATCAAGGCACAGATGGGGCCGTGATCTCCGAGGAAGAATACACCTCTCCTGCCCAGCTTTCCGGCATGGAACATACCGCGGCTCACATTGGCTGGCTTCTCTGTGTCCATGCTCAGGATATGACCCAGGCACTTTTAAGCGAAAGCTGGCAGGCTTTCCGCAGCTGAAAAAGATATTT
Source organism: Flexilinea sp. (assembly GCA_963615825.1). Lineage (GTDB taxonomy): Bacteria > Bacillota > Clostridia > Oscillospirales > Oscillospiraceae > HGM13006. Next base: position 1,697 of record CAVEIY010000297.1, on the reverse strand, counting down.
TTACGGTTGGGCCCCTGTCCTGTCCGTAAACGAAATAGCATTTTTACGGAACAATGGCAGCCATTTGGAATCGTACAAAAAGCAGCAGGAGCACCCCATTTGCTCCTGCTGCCTAACTTTATTGATGTCTGCTTTATACTTCGAACAAGCTCGCCTGTCCGTCGATGGGCTTGTTCTTTTCCTTTGCCAGAATTTCTTGCATTTCCATAGGCGTGTACCCTCTATTGGAATGCTTGTGCGTATTGTTGTTCAAATCCTGAAGCAGCCGCGCAAATTCCACAACATCCCACTTCTCGCCATCTGCTATTTCGGTCTCATCGAAATACTCGAGAATGCTCTTCAATGGGTAGTCCTCCGCAATTTGCTGCTGCATATCTACGCAGCAATCCTTCACGTCTCTTTGCGGCAAATTTGCTGCGGTGCGCATATATCGCAGCATTGCAGCCTTCTGCGGAGTATCCGGGAAATACGTTCCATCCGCAAACCTGAGAAACTCCTCTTTGGGAAAAACCTTCAGCGGCTTTCCCTTCTGCTGACGGCTCAGCTTCCGAATGCCTTGCTCCAAATCATCAAGCAGCATTATGGTCGCAATCTGGCAGTATTTTGCCGGATGGCTTTTGTCAAATCTCATACCCGGTATATCCACAATGAGGAAATCGTCCCCCGCCTGCATGTCCATATCAATGACCGCCAGCGCCAGAATAAAAGACTGCTCTTCCATTGGCGGATTCTGGCTGTTATAAATCTCAAGCAATTCTTCAATGGGAAGCAAACCGTATAAGGATGCGGCAGCATTCAGGTATTTTCGTATTTCGTCAACCGTCTCCCGCTTTATCGGAAGATTGGCATACAGATTTTCCCGCTCTTCTTCCGTAAGCGGCATCCCCTCCTCGTCAGGTCCCATTTCTTCATCATCGTCTTCTTCGTATTCATCTTCCTCATCCGGGTACTGCTCCGGCGCTTCTCCTACCGCGCGGACCACCCCGGGAATGTCTGTTTTATCCTCCAATTCCCGCAGCACCTTGCATTGGAACCGCCATTCGTCCACAAAATCAAACAGGAATTTGAATTTATCTCCCTTTTTCAGCCGCAGCTGGCGGAGCGTAACATCACTGGAGCACTTCCCGGCATCGTCCACGCAATCAGCGTAATACGCCCGTACACCGCTCGAATATCGATCATTCATAAAAAACGCATGGGCATGGTCATCGTCAAAATCGAACGCGTTCAGGATCACCTCATGCAGTCTGTCAAGCGTTTCCTGTTCTCCTATGCGAATATGGCGATAACACCCGGTCCCCAGGGAGGCACTGATTATATAGCTTTTCATGGCGGAACATCCCCTTTTTGTTTTTATCATATCACAAGTCAGCAAACAATACAATGGAGATTCTACTGATCAAAAAGCTAAACATCCATTCACAAGCAAGAAACATCCAAAATGAACCACCGGTTCCATGACATCTCGGCTGCCATGATCTATAATCTGGCTATAGAGAACGCGGAATCCATATAGGCAGCCGCACCGCCGCCAGAAAACGACTTGAGCAGCAGGGCTCGGCCTGCTGCTCATCCATGCTATAAAGACAACTCTCCCCTTCTGGCAATTTGCTGCCACGTGAAGAAGAAGGACGTCCCCGCGTTTCTGTCCGCGCTGGAGGAACTCAAGGACAAAATGATTCTCTGCGGATATCCGG
>CAVEIY010000296.1:0-2698 GCA_963615825.1 Flexilinea sp. | reverse complement strand
GATAATACAACCGGCTCCGGAGATAGAACATATCCTTGGAGATTTGGTAGTTTCTTTCCCAACTTCTCATATATCGCCGCAATACGCTCAGACATTTGATTTAACTGCTCTCCCTGTACATCATTTGCCTTTTTCAAGGCTTCAGTTTCCTGCTCGATGTTTTGTAGCGTATCTCTTTCGTATTTTAAAATCACTATGTCACGATCCACACCATCACCCCCCTTACGCTGCTTCCGCAACCGCAATTGTACTGAGGATATCTTCAATCTGATTCTGCAATTGACCAATGACTTCTTCATTTCTGCGTCGCTTACTTTGTTCAATCTCTAACTGAGCAGTTACCCTCCCAATTTGTTCATGCAGGTTTTTAATTATTTCTTGTTTTGTTGCATTGTCCATATTCGCAGCCCTTAATTCCGCCCGGAGCGTTTCTTGTTCCTCCTTTGACTTTTTGGCTGCCTTACTTGTAATCGCAACTATGCCTACTATGCCCGTCAGTGCAGGATTGAGCATTGATAATAGCTGCCATGCCAAAAACATTCTCATCCACTCCTTCTTTAAATTGCTTGTGCCAAGCACAAAGTCTTCTCCAATTCATCGAGCTGTAATTCCATCGCTTTGATTTTCTCTTCCGAACGCTGTGTGCGGTGCTTTTCTTCATTCAAAGCATTTTGTAATGAATTGATTTTGCTATTTAAGTTGACTATTATTTTTTGTTTTGTTGCGTCATCAAGCTTAATCTTTCTCAGCTGTTCGCGAAATTCCTCATTTTCTTTCTTTGCTTTTGCCCCCTCTATTGCATTGCTGGCAATATGTGCGCCGACAAGACCAGCACCTCCAGCAACAGCCTGTATGAGAAGTGTGCCACCAGCGACACCCAATCCGCCAGCCGCTATAGCGCCTCCTCCTAATGTGGCTAACCCCGCAGATGTCGCTGCAGCACCAGACAATCCCAGCAGCGACGAACCTATTGCTGCCCCGATTGCAGGCGCAGCCAAGCCGCCAGTCACCACACATGCCGCTCCAGCTCCGATGGCAATCAATGCTTTTGTCAATTTCTTCATAACACAGTCTTCCTTTCATTTATTTGATAATTTGTCTGTGCTTACACAGTATTATTCTACCCTCTCCACATACTCCCCCTGGCTTCTCAGCCACATGTCGATGCCCTTGCCAAACACCTCCGCCGAGATGAGCCAGCCGGTTTCCTCCGTTTTGATCACCTGCGCCGTGGGGAGCCTGTCCAGCACCGCTTCCAGCGACGGGCCGGTGTAGCGGAAGCGGATATGCTCCAGCTTTCCGCCGTACATGAACTGCACCCGCTTGCGGAACTCGCCCTCCTCGAACCGCTTGGCATAGGGCACGCGGAAGTGCTCGTTCAACACCTTCACCGATTTAATGCGGTCGATGCGGTAGATCGTCGGAAACAGGTCGTCAGGGTTATCGAAGTCCGTCTTATCCTCCAGAAAGGCGGTCAGATAGAAATAATACTCCGAGAACATGATCCCCACCGGCTGCATCCGGCGCTTCACCAGCTGCGGGTCCTTCATCCGCTGGTACGCCACCTCAATGACCCGCTGATCCCGCACGGCCTGTCCCAGCGTCCACAGGGTGTCCAGAATGTGCTGGCCGTGGTGGGGCGGGATGTAGTGGAGCTTTTCGTTGGCCACCAGCGCCCGCACGTCCCGCTGATTCTCCGGCGGCACGGCACAGTCAATGAGCTTGTCCAGAATGGGCAGCATGTCGTCCGCCGGAAGAGAGCGGCTCTCCAGCAGAATCTTGCACACCGCCAGCACCTCGCTGTCCGTCAGGCGGCGGGGATCGCGGGACACCATGCGGTAGCCCTTCAGCCGCCCGTCATAGATCACGTCCTGCTCCAGGTGCCGCTCGGCAAAAAAACAGCGCAAGTCCTCCATGTCCCGCTGGATGCTCCGAGGCGTGACATGAAAATCCTGCGCTAATTCCGATTTTTTCAGCACGGCGCCCTGACTCAGCCGGGAGTATATCTCCAACAGCCGCGCCGACTTCAATTCTGACTGCCGTTCCATGTTTCCTCCGTTCCTCATGCGCCATCAAACACATATTTATATCTATACGATATAATACTATATGTGACAGCTCATGTCAATTGTTGTTCGTTTTTGCTACCATCGTGGGTAGGAGATGATGCGCATGAAATCGATTTACGCAGACAAATACCAGCAGATCGGGCTGAAGATCGCCTACTACCGGAAGCTGCGGGGTCTGACGCAGGAGCAGCTGGCGGAACGGCTGGAGCTGAGTCCAGCCTTCATCGGCCATGTGGAGGCCCCCAACATCAACAAGGCGGTGTCCTTGGACACGCTGTTTGACGTGGCCGCCGCGCTGGACGTGCCGCCCTATAAATTTCTGCTGTTCGACGAATAATATCTTTTATAGAGCAAGTATAGCACATTAAGTGGACAATGTGTGTCACTCTGCCTAAATTTGTCGTCCTTTTTATCATTGAAAATGGCATAATTTCCAATAACTGTAAAACCTCCGCTAATGGCGGAGGTTTTTCTGCTTTTTTATGGAAAAGGACACTGGTTGTCCGGGGTTCCCGGTATACTGCGGGTATCAACAATGAGAGGAGAATTTCTATGGAAACCTTGAAACTGATCGGATTTATTGTCTATTGCCTCGCGGGCTACTGGGCGGTCAACCGCACCATCTACGC
>CAVEIY010000295.1:0-2729 GCA_963615825.1 Flexilinea sp. | reverse complement strand
TTCGGCGGCCCCTACTTCGCTGCTACTTCCATGGGCGGCAAGAAGTAATTTACTTCTCATACATCTGTTCCGCAGTGGTTTTTCCACTGCGGAACTTTTTTATTGGGCAATCCCCCTAAGTATGCCAAAACCCCGACGGGCTACAATCCGTCGGGGTTATTTTCATTCCGAATCTGTTTCCTGCAAGCTGTCGGAAGAGAACGCCTGCACCACAGTGAGCACCGCTTCTTTCTGCTGGGGCGTCAATGGCCGCCATCCATCGAACAGCTTCTTTAGCTCCGGTGTCATTTCCACCATATTTCCATCTGCAAAGAACTGAGATAGGGTAATGCCGAAGCCGTGGCAAATAATCTCCAGCGTATAAATGGAGGGTGTTGCATTCCGCCGATAAATGTTGTGTATCGTTGATTCCGAGAGTCCGCACTCCTTCGCCAAACGGTATTCCGTCCAGCCGCGTTCTTTTAACAGTTCCCGTAAGCGAGCAAGTATATCCACAACATCACCACTTTCTTGTAATTATTTTACCGTCAAAGTGGAATGTTTTATACTTTATACTTGTCATGTTTATACAAGTGTGCTATCATGTATTTGCAAATAAATGTTAATTTGGAGGGATATTGAATGTTTGAAATTGAATCTGCCAGTATTTCCGCTGCTGGCCTATCGATCCAACTTCCCCCTGGCTTTACTCTTTTGGAGTCTGAAGAACCCCATGTCAACAGTACCCTCGAACTCTGCGCACCTGATAACAGCTACCGCATCACCATCAGCTTAGACCGCAGTGAACATCCATCGGCTGCGGAGCTGCAAAGTATTTTGTCCGAGGGCGGCTACACCCTGCTCACCCCCATTGTGCCGTTCACGCACAATGGGATTTCCGGCCATTCCGCCTCCTACCTCAGCGGCAAATGCGGCTATTGGGAGCTGCGGCTGGATCTTTCTGACGCAAAGCCGGATGCACCCAATACCCTGGTCATCCAGCTCTCCACCCATTGGGGACGGGGCATTGAGTCCTTCCGCAACAGTCCCGATGTGGCTGCGCTGCTTCAAAGTCTCTGCACCGCACCGGAATAGGACGCGCCCAAGTGCAGCAATACCGCCGGAACGCAAGAATGCTCCGGCGGTATCGTTTTTATGCATCATTAGAGTTTTTCTATATAGTTGCTAGGTCCATAAACGAACCGCATGATATGCACAATTTTCTGAATATCATCAATCTTGTACAGCATCACATATCTCTTGATGATTGCCTTTCGGTAACCCAAGGCCTCTAACGTATGGTCTGTGCAAAGTGCGTATAGATACGGATTTTCCTCCAGCAGCTGATAGCACTTTTCGATTTCATCCATTAGATTTACAGCAGCAACAGAGTTTTGCAGCTGCTTCACAATATACTCAACGGCCTCCTGTTGATCTGCAGCAGCAGCTGGCAACACATCCAGCTTATACATGATATTTTTCCCGTAAAGCGCTCAACGCTTCCTTTGCGTCAACCGCTTCACCATTCCGAAGCTGCTGCTCCGCCTCGGCCACCTTAGCGTAGATGTCCGCCATCCATAGCTTTTCCTCATAGGCTTTCATACTCATAAGCACCATATCACCATAGCCATTCTTGGTAATGTAGATAGGTTCACTGGACTCGTTACACATCTTGGAGATAGCCGCAGTATTTTTGAGTTCCTTAATCGGGATAATTCGTGGCATGATATTCACACTCCTTATGGCATAATTATACCACAATTATACCACATTGCAACTTAAAACTTCGAGCATTATCATCCAAAATTACTTGCATTTTTCCAGCAGCTCTTCCCACTTCCGGTCCACATACGCCTGGGCATTCTCCAGCATCCACTCGTTGCCCTTTTTGAAGCAGTGCTTAAACCGTCCCTGGAGCCGCATATAGTCCTCAATGGGCTTCTTTTTCTTCGGCTCATAGGTCAGCCGCCAGACGCCGTTTTCCACCTCATACATGGGCCACAGGCAGGTATCCACTGCCAGTTGGCAGATGGTAGGCAGCTGTGCCGTATCGTACTGCCAGCCTCTGGGGCAGGGAGACAGCACGTTCAGGAAGCAGGGTCCCTGGGTGTAAATGGCCTTCTTTGCCTTCTCATGGAGATCCCGGAAGTTTCCGATGAACGTGGACTGGGCCACATAGGGGATGCCATGGGCCACCATAATCGCCGTCAGGTCCTTTTTATCCTGCTGCTTGCCCTGGATTTCAGCGCCAACAGGAGCCGTAGTAGCGTCGGCAAAACGCGGGGTAGAGGACGAACGCTGAATACCGGTGTTCATATACGCCTCGTTGTCGTAGCACACATACACCATGTCATGTCCCCGCTCCATAGCGCCGGACAGAGACTGAAAACCGATGTCATAGGTGCCGCCGTCACCGCCAAAGGTGATGAACTTGAAGTTTTCCTGCACCTTTCCCTGTTTTTTCAGGGCTTTATAGCATGCCTCTACGCCGGAGCAGGTGGCCGCGGCATTCTCAAAAGCGGAGTGTACATAGCTCTCCGTCCAGGAGGTATAGGGATACATAAAGGAGGAAACCTCCAGGCAGCCGGTGGCGTTGGTAATCACTGCGCGATCCTCCGGCTCCAATGCCCGCATTACTGCGCGGCAGGTGATACCCGCACCGCAGCCGGCGCACAACCGATGGCCGCCTACAAACCGCTCGGGCTTTTCAAGCTCTTTCTTAAACTGATATGCCATGATTTATTCCCCCC
>CAVEIY010000294.1:0-2739 GCA_963615825.1 Flexilinea sp. | reverse complement strand
GCCAGACACAGGGGAATGGCGAGAAACATAGCTTTCATGTTGGGTCAACTCCTTCTTTCCTTCTGCTTACTTATATAGACGCAAGAAAATACGAAAACGTTCCGCCTTTTTACCAAAATATATCATCCATCTGTGTCCACGGTGTGTCTTGGGGCAGAAAACACCCGGAACAGCGGCTGCTGTTCCGGGTGAGCTGAGGATTGAAATTAGGGAGCGATTACGACGGCGATCTCACCGATCAGGTGGAATCCCACGAAGAAAACGGCGTTGTCTACTACACGGTTACAGATTCCTCCGGAGAAACCTGAAAAGCGACGGTGACGTCCGGCGCACCGGGGGCGGAAACGGTCAGAGTCCCCTCCCCTGCGCTTCCCAGCGTTTTGACATAGGTGCCGCCCATGCCGCCCTTGAGGGAAATCATGCTGGGGCCGATCAGTTCGATCATTCCGGTGACGGTCAGCTGTACCGGCTCCTGATAGAAGGACAGCAAATTTCCGCAATCGCTTCTGGCCTCTATCCGGATCTCCGCCACGTCATAGGTGTGCTGCTCCACCAAATGGGTATGGGAGGGATTCAGGCTGAGCTGTACCTGCTCCATGGGCTGACGGGTTACAACGCTGACGACCTTTCCATCCCGAATGGCCTCAAACCGATAGCTGGTAACGCTTTGCCCCCAGCTGCCCACATATCGGTTATACAGCGCCAGAATATCGCCTGTGGTGATTCCAAAGCAGGTCTGGCACTGGGCCTGAAGGTCCAGAATCTCCTGGGGCAGCGTGTTCATGCCGTAGCGGTTTGCTGCCAGCAGAATTTCCTTTACCATATGAGCGGCATCCTCGGAAAGGCCGGCGTCCTCCACCAGCTGATTGCCAATGAAATCGTCAATGAGAATCGGGCCGTGGGGCATATTGGGATAGGGAGACGCAGAAAATTCCGTAATAAACCGCCCGTTTTTATAGAGCCGCACAGCATCGGCATTGGTAATGGCATAAATATCCCCGATGATACCGGCAGGATGCTCCCCAATATCCATAGACGAGGAAAGCTCCAGCACCGGATATTCATCCTGCTGTGCGGCATAGAGATAACCGGCCAGCTTGCGGTTCCGGAACGGATCCATCACGCCATGATAGCAGATGCGGTCCCCGCTGCCAAAATCCTTGTGAGTGTTATAGTCGAACATGCACCAGCCAAAGCCGCCTGCAATATCCTCCTGGGCATAATAGGCATCCATCACGGCGGCATGACGCAGGGTATGCTCCAGCCGGTGGGCTTCGCTGTCAAAGCTCTTGGTGGGGAACATATGGCCGCCGTATTCCGAAATCAGATAGCCCTTTTCCGGGTCCGGCGTAACCTGAGCCTTGGGAAGGCATCCGGCTCCGTGACCGTCGTAGGAAAAGTCGTTGAAGGCATACACATCCTCTATGAGGCTGCTGTTTTTCAGATAACGGACGCCGCTGGTGGGACGGGTTGCGTCCAGGCTGTGTGCCACCCGGTTGGTTTCCTGGTAGAGGGCGTCATTGTCCACCGATTCGTTGATCCGAACGCCCCAGAGGAAAATCGAGGGATGATTCCGGTACTGGGCTACCATCTCCCGGGTGTTCTCAATGGCCTGGGCCTGCCAAGCCTGGTCGCCAATGTGCTGCCAGCCTGGAATTTCCGTAAAGACCAGCAGACCCAGCTCATCGCAGCGATCCAGAAAATGATGGGACTGGGGATAGTGAGAGGTCCTTACAGCGTTGCAGCCCAGCTCGTTTTTCAGCAGGTCCGCGTCGTATCTCTGCATGGACGCAGGCATGGCATAGCCCACATAGGGATAGCTCTGATGCCGGTCCAGTCCGCGGAGCTTTGTCTTTTCGCCGTTGATATACAGTCCGTCTGCCAGAAAATCCACCTGACGGAAGCCAATCCGGTTCTCCCGCACATCTACAGGCGTATCGTCCACCGTAAGCTCGGTCCGAAGGATATAGAGATTGGGGTGCGCTGGGGACCAAAGGGCGACATTGTGAAGCAGATACCGGCTGCGGTCCTGAGGCAGCTGGGCCACCAGGGAGCCGTCCAGCCGATGAAGGCTCTGCTGAATATGGCAGGTTCGACCGCTGCAGGCCGGGGAAACATAGATTTCGCAGTCCATGCGCACGCCGTCCTCCGTCAGCTGCACCTTGGGGAATACGTCACGGATGTGGCAGGAATCCTGTACCTCCAGATAGACCTCCCGATACAGTCCGCCATAGGTCATATAGTCAATGACATGACCAAAGGGCGGAATGTTCAGGCTTTCCCGGCTGTCCAGCCGCACAGTCAAGAGATTATCCTCCTGGGTCAGTTTACCGGTCAGATCCACGGTAAAGGCCGTATAGCCGCAGTTATGCTGCCCGATCCGTTCACCGTTCAGGAATACCTGGGCCTGGTGCGCGGCGCCCAGGAAGGTCAGACGAAGGCTCTTCCCTTCCCACTCCGGGGTGTAGGGAATCATCCGCTGGTAGCAGGATACGGTCTGATAGAGATCCGCGTCAAAATAGTGATATGGCGTTTCACAGACGGTATGGGGCAGGCGCACTTCCCTGCCCTGATTTCCGGTCATGGGCAGATGGCGCATCTCCTCCCCATATTCCGGAGAAAACATCCAGGCATCGTTCCAATCAATCCGCATGATAAGACTCCCTTCGTTAGTTGTTGATGTGATGATGAGCCGGGGGACTGTTGTAGTTCAAAGGCAGGAAGGTGTAGCCGTTGTCC
>CAVEIY010000293.1:0-2787 GCA_963615825.1 Flexilinea sp. | reverse complement strand
GGCCAAAATCTTCGGATAACTCTCCGGCTGTGCCACATTCGCCCATTCATCTTGAATGACGCGCACGGGAACGGGGAGCCGCCCGTTGTACTTTGTGTCCGCCCGCAGGTATAGCTCCTGAAAGCATTGGGTATAGAGCATACCCACAAGGTAGTTCATGCTGCTGTCGTTGACGGGGATCAGGCAGAAGATGGCTTTTTTCTTCTCGCCCAAACTGCCAAAGTTCATTTCGTCCGTCCTCGTCATATCTGCATACTGCGGAATATTAAAGGTGGCCAGCCGCACAGCGGCAGTCACCACAATGGACTTCGCTGTTTTTCCCGCCGCCTGCTTAAAAATCTTGTACTGCTTCACCGCAACATGGTTGGGCTGTTCTTCTTCCAATGCCCGAAAGAGCATATCCAGCGGACTGCGGTATTGGTCATCGTCCTCTTTGACCTCCGCAAAGTTCATCATGTAGATCAGCATTTCAAAATTCTGTTCCTCCGGTGGAGCCTCACTGATAAGGTACAGCATGAGGGCGGAATCCAGCGCGATCTCGCCTTTCTCCCAAAACGGATCGTTTCCGGCAGCGTTGCGGGGCGTGGTGTTTTTAATAAGATTGTCAATGAGCGTCAGCACATCTTTTTCGCTGCGAATGTACGCAAAGGGGTTATATCCGTCGGACTGGCTGGGATCAATGAGGTTGAACACGCGGACTTCATACCCCATCGCCGCCAGCAGCCCGCCCGCAGAGCGTAGCAGCTCCCCCTTGGGATCAGTAATGAGGTAGGAACAATTCGCGCTGTAAACGCCGGGTTTGCAAAAGAAGCGCGTTTTACCGGAGCCGGAGCCGCCTACTACCAGAATGTTCATGTTGCGCTGGGTGATATACCCATCCATGCCCAGCCGGACGCGCTGTGTCAGAATGATGTTGGCGTCCTTATGCTGACGATCCATATACTTCCGGTTCAGTTCCTTGGGATCACCCCATTTGGCGCTGCCATATTCCTCGCCCGGTCGTCGGTTCTCTCGGCTGGAGTAGTAGAGGGCGATGCCGCAGCCATAGAGAAGCAGGCTCATGAGCATGAATTTCAGCGTGTGGGCAGTCCAGCCAATGGCAAAGGGGCGCTCCAGCACTTGACTGAAACGCCCCATCCATTGAAAGAGGTTCATACCGTCCTCATAGGCATAGGCAGCTGTCGCCGCCAGCCAGAGAACCAACGGAGAGAGTGCCGCCCACATAGGGGCGGCACTCTTGAAATTGTTCTGCTGCAAGACTTAGTACCCCGTTTTGGGCAGTGTCATCGTTGTCTTGGCGTACACCGTGGTGAGCCAGCGGGACACCGCCTGAATCCATTGCCCGTTGTAAAGGCCGCCGACATCTGCGCTGTTCACAAGGCTCGTGCCGTTGGATAGCCCTCCGTGGACCGTGCCATAGAGCGCAGGCGTTTCCACCTGTGCAAAGCCTGCCGGAACGGTGCCGAACACGAACATGATCTCGGTCACGCGCTCATTGGCAGCAAGGCCGAGCACGGCAGGACGCATATCCAGCACATAGTTTTTCGTGGTGGAAAGGTTATCCGCCAACGTGCGATACGTTCCAGCACCGTTGACCTTATAGACGATCTTATAGTTCTGCGCCTGATTGTAGGTGCCGGTGACAAACCTGTTCACCGTGACCTGCGTAGGCAGCGTGTCGCGCCAGTAAAACGAATCGAGCGCCACGTTGGACGTGTTGCCGATCTGCGAGAACGTGTAACGGATCGGCTGATTCGGCATGACCTCGGACGGACCGGTTTTCTTGATGGCAACGCCAGTGTTCACGCTGGCGTTCGTTACCTCAAACGTAATGATCTGCCCCTCGTGCTCAAGATAGGCGGTCATTGCGGTCGGGTTGGCAGAGTAGAACGCCGGAGCACGCACCTCGCGGATAGTATAGCGCGAGAGTGGGAGCAGCTTGGATACGGCTCTGCCGTTGCGGTCTGTCCGAATAGTGTCTACCACATTACCGGCCTTGTCGTAAATCTCGAATACCGCGCCCTCCAGCAGCGAACCGGCGGGCAGGCCGTTGGTGGGATTGTAGTCGGCAGACTTTTTCACGATCTGGATTTGACCGCGTATCGGCGTGTTGGTCCATTCAATTTCTGTCGTGGAACCGTAGCGGAGGTAGATCGTTTTCAGCTCAGGGTCGAGCACATAACCGTCCGCCGCTTTGATCTCGCGGAGATAGTAGCGGCCATCAGCCAGTCCGTCGTCGGCGTAAATGTAGCCGTCCTGATCGGTCACATATTCTCCGATGGGATTATGATTGCTGTCATACAACAGGAATACAGCGCCATAAATGCCCTTGCCGGTATCCTTATCCACCTTGTGCAGTAATATCCTCGATGATTTATGGTTGGTAATTTCCAGCGTGGCGGTCTGACCATCCTTGACCTCGATGCGGTGCGATGCGGTATCGAGCAGATAGCCAGGTGCGGCCTTCAGCTCTGTTACTGTGTACCAGCCGCTTTCGATCTCAGGGAGATAGATAACTCCATCGCTGTCCGTTGTATAGGCACCGATGATCTCACCATTCATCTTGCGGATTTCGAACTTGACACCAGAGATACGCTTACCGCTGCTCTCATCACTTTTGATGATCTGCAAGCCGCCTACCGGATTATTGTAAAAATAAAGCGTCTGCGTGTCATTGGGATTGACCACGACGGTCTGTGTGCGGCTGTTCTCGTCGATGGTGTAGCCAGGGATCGTCTCGACCTCCGTGACCACCACCGTGCCGGAAATACCGGAGATGGTAATCTT
>CAVEIY010000292.1:0-2802 GCA_963615825.1 Flexilinea sp. | reverse complement strand
CCGGTGACGGCATGGTGCGCAAGCGTGACGATGGCCGCTGGGAAGGGCGCATCGTAGTCGGACACAAGGACAACGGCGCTCCGATCTTCCACTATGTCTCGGCAAAGACACAGAAGGTCCTGCTGGAAAAGCTGCACAAGAGCATCGACGAATATGACGGTGCCGAACTCACTGAGGACAGCCGCATGACGCTTGGAGAGTGGTTGGACATCTGGCTGAGGGAGTGTGCCGAACCGTCGGTCCGGCCATCCACATATGCAGGGTACTGCGGTTATACGGAGCGAAGCCTCAAGCCCTATCTTGGCAGCAAGCAGATCAGCAAAATAACTTCTGCCGATGTCCAAACCTTGTATCGAAAGCTGCAGCAGGGGGGCAGCGTGGACGGCGGTGCGCTGTCTCCCGCCACGGTTCGCAGGATACACGGTGTCCTGCATCAGGCACTGAAGGTGGCCGTTGACCGCCACCTGATCGTAAAGAACCCCACCGACGATGTGACACTGCCGAAGAAAGTGACTGCCGCAAAAACTATCCTCAATGACAAACAGATGGACCGATTCATGGAAGCCATAAAGACCGATGAGCGCTGGCACGACTTCTTCTATCTGGAGATCACCACCGGTCTGCGGCGGGGCGAGCTGTGCGGCCTCATGTGGACGGACTTCGACGCGGGAAAAGGAACGCTGACCGTTCGCAGGACGCTCCACAACAAGGTAGGCGGCGGCTACTATGTGGGCGAAACAAAGACCGGCGCGGGACGCAGGATCATCAAGCTGCCGCCCAGCACGGTGCAGATGCTGTCCGAGCGGAAAAGGACATCCATCTCCCAGTGGATATTCTCGAACCCAATCCACCCGGAAGACCCCATCATGCCGAACAGCGGCTACACCCGCATGAAGAAACTGCTGGCGGAAGCAGGACTGCCGAACATGCGCTTCCACGACCTCCGGCACACCTTTGCAACTCATGCGTTGACCAGCGGCGTGGATGCTAAAACGCTCTCCGGTATTCTGGGTCACACGAAAACCTCGTTCACGCTGGACACCTATACCCATGTCACAGGGGATATGCACCGCAAAGCGTCAGGGATCGTGGGCGAGTTCATGAATGACTTTGTAGTGAAGGGGTGAGCGCATGGCAAAGAAACGCAAAAACGGGCAAGGCACCGTCCGCCTGAGAAGCGACGGACGGTGGGAAGGCCGTCACATCGTGGGCTACGATGAAAACGGAAAGGCAAAGCAGAAAAGCGTCCTGGCAAAAACCAAAGCGGAATGCGTGGAAAAGCTGAAAAAGCTTCAGGAGGAGTACACCGAGGTCGCCCCCTTCAAAGTCAAACCGGATATGCGGTTTGGGGACTGGGTAAATTACTGGTACGAAAATCACTGCAAGCCATCCATCCGTCCAACCACACAGAAGGGCTATGAGGAATGGATCTATGTCCACGCCATTCCTGGTCTTGGGCATATCCCGCTGAACAAGCTGACGCAGGCGGACTGCCAGAAGTTTCTGAACGAGATGAAGTCCAACGGCAGAAAAACGCATCGGGACACCAAAGGACCCGAAATGGCGGAACGGTCGGTGCGAAGCTGCTATCATGTGATACGGATGGCGCTGGACAGGGCGGTGAAGGAGGGCTTGATCAAGAAAAATCCGATCCTCGGTGTCAAGCTTCCGCCGCCGGAGCAGAAGGAAATGAAGGTGCTGTCCAAAGAGGAGATACAGCGGTTTCTGATACAGGCCAAAGCGGAGGGGATGTACGAACTCTTCCTGCTGGAGCTGACCACCGGACTACGCCGTGGTGAGATACTGGCTCTCACATGGGATGACTTGAATTTCGAGACGGGAGAGCTCCGTATCAGCAAGCAGGTCACACCGGTGGGTGGAAAGAACATCATCAGTGAGCCGAAAACCAAAGCAGCTTTCCGCACTATCATCCTGCCGCCTGTCATGGTAGACCTTCTGCGGGAATACCAAAAAGGAGTATTCTCTCCGCTGATGTTCCCGTCCCGCATCAAGCCGGATCAGCCTATCGACCCAGGCTATGTCCGCAAGCGGCTCCAGCAGATACTGGAGCGGGCAGACTGCAAGAAGGTGCGCTTCCATGATCTGCGCCATACCTTCGCCACCATGTCCTTGGAACATGGTATGGATGTAAAGACACTGTCCGCCATCATCGGCCATGTCTCCGCAAAGACCACGCTGAATATCTACACCCACATCACAAACGAAATGCAGGAAAATGCCGCAACCAGCATCGACCGCGGCATCGCAAAGGCGGAAATATCCCAGCAGAAAGCGGAAACTGCATCGGAAGCGCAGAAGTTTGAGCCGTACACACCGCTGCGCCGCAGACCCGGCACCGGCTACATCAAACAGCTCAAGGAGGATCTGTGGGAGGGACGATACTCTCCCGTCTGGCCGGACGGAAAGAAGCACTCACGCAATGTGTATGGCCGCACACGGGAGGAATGCGAGGAAAAGCTGGCGAAGCTGATCCTGCAAATGAAGGCGGAGATCGCTGCCCTGCGGAATGGGACGGTTACGGAGTATCCGGACGGTGTCAGCCCCAAGAAAAAGCAGCTGGCGGAGTACCTGCGCCAGCACCCCGGTGTGAGCAATAAAAGCTATATCGCACGGGAAACAGGCATGGACCGTACCACGGTGCTGAAATACTATGACGAGGTCAGAGCAGAACTTGCCGCACCGGCAAACACATAAAACGAAAATCCGCAGGCGGTGAGCTGTTTTGCTCCTCGCCTGCGGATTCAAAAGTGGTCAGGATTTTGACCGTCTGTGGTATTATTG
>CAVEIY010000291.1:0-2814 GCA_963615825.1 Flexilinea sp. | reverse complement strand
CATCTGGGTGGGGTAGAGGATGATCTCGTCCTTTTCTCCCAGCTTGACATTCAGAGAATCAAATGCCTCCCGCAGCATACGCCCAAACCGGAAGCGAACGTAATCCAGATGATAGATATCCGAAAGATCACTGGGTAGGCCCGCAAACTTTTGAAGATCCTGCACCTCGTGGGTGTTTTCTTCGATCTGCTTTTCCAGCTGGGTCTGGGCAAGCGCATATTGGTCATAGGCTTCATTCAACTGCTGAAGCTGCTCCGCCGCCGTCTCCAGAGACAGTCCGGCACTGCGAAAATCCCGGAATTCACAGGGAAGCCCCATATGTTCCAGAAGCTTTTGTACCGTGGAAAGGGGGTCCTGCCACGGATTGGACCAGGAAATCGGCACAAGATGCGCGTTTTTCCCGGCAATGCCCGATGCTTCCACCGGGTGGAACTGCTCGTTAATCAGGCAGGTACAGATCACATCATCCAGCGTTTCCGCCGGTCCTGCCACAGTGAGCATTTTCATAGGAACAACAGACATTTCATCACCTCTTATTCTGCACCAATCAGAGTGATATAGCGCTCCGGGGCAACCCCATAGCGGATACACTCGATGATGCTGATGATATTACGCAGTTCGATTTCCTTGAGTCCCAAATAGGCAATGGGCGTATAGACCGTGGGCTGGGCCGCCCGAAGCTGCCGAAGATGAAAGCGATACTGCATGGTATAAAGATAGGCCTCCAGTCCCGTGGGCTGGATGGAACGAAACAGCGCCCCATAGGGTCCGTTTTCAACCAGCTCCAGGGCCGCGTCATAATTCTCCGCACTCAAAAGCTGCTGAATATAGCTCTGGCTCAGCTTGGAAGAGCAGGGGAGAGGGAAGCTGTACAGCTGCACATCCTCCTGGGAAAAATGCTGCCGAAGCCGCAGAAACAGCACCAGATTCAGAAGGTCGGTTTCCTCGTCCAGGGATTTTTTCAGCAGCTTTTTGGTATCTCCTGCGTAGTTCCGCGCCAGAACCTTATAAAGATGGGCATAATACGTTACCAGCAGGATATTATCCACAAACGCCATAGACGGCTCGCGTCCGTCGGCAGAAATGCTTCTGCTCAGTGCCGAGGCATAGATGGTATCCCGTGCGGCGTCCGCAATCTGGCGAAAATGCGCAGCCTGACGCAGCTCAGAAAGGTGAAGCTGGCTTTTCGCTGCCAGCATCGGCGCCCAGGTTGCCTCCGGCTCCAGCATATGCTGAGAGGACAGCCGGCGCATCGCCGTCAGAATCGCCTCTTTTTCCGCCCGATAAATGGGAAACCGCAGCAGCTCCTTGTCCTCACCGGCCAGAAAGCGGAAAATCCGGCGGTATTCATTGCGGTAGGTGCTGCGCAGGGCATTCTCCAGCTGCTCCCGATGAATGCCGGCAACCGACATTCCGGAAAGCTCCCGCCGATAGCCAGGATGGGCCTGCAGAAACGAAGCCGCCTCGGAAATGGACTGCTTTCCCATCAGCTGCCGATAATCCTCCGGAGTCATCCGGCATCCATACATGGCACGGACCTTTGCCGCTACCGTAGTGTAGGACGCCATTTAAGGGGCCTCCTTTCCGACAATCCGCGCCACAATGGTGTCCACCCATTCCTCCTTTTTGGCGGCATAGAGCGAATCCACCTGATGCAGCTTTTCCTGGAGCCGCTGGTCCAGAATCTGAAGCTGACGGCTGCATGCGGCCTGTTCAGAGGCCTGCAAATCAGAAAGCTCCTTCTGCGCCGCCGCCTCATAGGCCTGGGCCATGGCCTGAATCTCGGCCGCAATATCCTCTTCCAGGGTTTCCTGGGCGTGCTTTGCGTCCTGGGCAATGGCCTGTGCCTGCCGATCCGCAGCCAAGACCTTTTGGAACAATTCTGCCTGATTCAAAGAGAATTCCCCCCTTGATAGTCAAAAAGCCCCACACAGTACATGCTCAGGATTTCCGTGGTATGCCGCTGGTGGGGTAATTGTGATGAATAAAAAGTATGATATAAAAATTATTATAGTATTAAAATTTTAAATTGCAAGTATCTTCCGGCAATTTATCGGGATACATCAAAAAATCGAACTGGATTTGCAGAAATTCCTTCAAATATTCTGTCAAAGCAAGAAGAATCTCTTTCACTTCCGCCGAAAATTGATTTGTAAAAATCACTTCCCTTCGTGGAAAATGTCATGTATAATATGCATCAAACACAGGCCCATTGCCTGGACCTGCCGATATGCAATTTACGCTTCTCAACGAAGCCGTTTGAATGGAGGATTTTATATGGACCCGCGTTCCAAAAAGCTGCTGACGCTGCTGGAAGACGACTGCACCCTGACCCATGCCCAGCTGGCCGCCATGTGCGATACCACCGTAGAGGATATCGAAAAACGCATTGAGAGCCTCACCGAAGAAGGCGTTATTTTAGGCTACAAGGCCATGGTCAACTGGGAAAAGACCTCGGTGGAGGCAGTAGAAGCCCTGATCGAGGTCAAAATTACCCCCCAGCGGGATAAGGGCTTTGACCGGATTGCCCAGCGCATCTATCAGTACGAAGAGGTAGAAAGCTGCTATCTGATGTCCGGCGGCTATGATTTAACGGTCATTCTCACCGGACGTACCCTGCGTGAGGTGGCGCTGTTCGTCTCTCAAAAGCTCTCCACCATCGAGGGCGTTACCAGCACCGCCACCCACTTTATTCTCAAGAAATATAAGCAGAGCAATGTTGTGTTCATCCCCAAGGAGGAGCAGAAAGAAAGGCTGATTTTTGTATGATCGACTACAATTCTGTGATCTCCCAGCGGGTGCAGAATATCAAGC
>CAVEIY010000290.1:0-2822 GCA_963615825.1 Flexilinea sp. | reverse complement strand
GTGTTATAAATACTAAAAGGGGTCGGCCGCCCCATGAGCAGCCGACCTCTTTCTATGTCAAAACAGTTCTGCGATAATATCCACGCACTTGTCGATCCCCAGCACGCCGCTGTCCAGCGTCAGGTGATAATTTTGAGCGTGTCCCCACTTCATGTTGGTGTAGAAGCGGTGATAGGCCGCACGACGCTTATCTTTGTCCAACAGGCGATCCTCCGGGGACTGCTCCCGTTCACCATACACCTTGACGATGCGTTCCGCACGAAACTTCATATCTGCGTGGATAAAGACCTTCAGACAATCCGCCTTGTCCCGCAGAATATAGTCGGCACAGCGGCCAACAATGACGCAGGGGCCTTTTTCTGCCAGTTCCGAGATGACCCTGCTCTGATGCTCCCACAAAATGTCCTCGTTGGTGGGGCCGAACATCCGGTTGGAGAAAGCCGCCGAAAGAAAACTCCCCGGTGCGTACTCTCCAGCTTCTTTGATATAGTCGGGTGCAAAACCCGTTTCTTTTGCCATTTCTTGAATAATCTCAGAATCATAGCACGGGATGCCCAGCTTTTCCGCAACCTTTTTGCCGATGGTGCGTCCGCCGCTGCCAAATTCACGGCTGATGGTAATAACTCTGTTTTTCATTTAGTTTTCTCCTTTCAAAACGTCCGTGGTGTCGGAAAGCTCTCGATATGTCTGTCGGATGAAGAAAATTGCAATGACAAAGGTAAGCAGATCCGCTGCCGGGAACGACCACAAAAGACCGTCCAGTCCGAAGAAAATAGGTAGAATAATGGGCAGCGACACGCCGAAAATAATTTCACGGGTCATAGAAACAGCGGTAGATGCAAAGGCCTTTCCGAGCGCCTGCAAATAGATAAAGGTACCTTTGTTCAAGGTTGCCAACGGCATCAGACACAGGTAAATACGGAAGCACTTCACGGTGAAGTCTGCATAGTAGGCACTCTCATTGGCCGCGCCGAACAGCATGGCAATTTGCAGCGGGAATACCTCTACGATCACCAGTGCAACCACGCCAACAATCAATTCTGCCAGCAGCAGTCTGGAAAACAGTGTTTTAGCACGATCTCTTTTCTTTGCGCCGATGTTATATCCGGCAATCGGAATACAGCCAGCCGCCATGCCAATGGCGATGGAAATGGCGATCTGGAAGAACTTCATCACAATGCCAAGAACGGCAAGCGGAATTTGTGCATATTCCGGTTGCCCGAAAATAGGATCTCGCGCACCATATTTCATACACATATTCTGCACTGCTGCCATTGAAACGACCAGCGAAATCTGTGCAAGGAAACTGGTAAGTCCCAGCACAAGGAACTTCGGGATCAGCTTTCCGTCCAGCCTGAAGCTACTCATTTCCAGCTTGACGACCTTCATGTGCCGTAGATACCAGATAGAGAGCACCGCCGTCAGTACCTGACCAATCACGGTAGCCACCGCCGCGCCCATCATGCCCCAGTGGAAACCGTAAATAAAGATGGGATCGAGGATTACATTGGCAATGGCACCGGAAACGGTGGCGACCATGGCAAATTGGGGACTGCCATCGCTTCGGATGACCGGGTTCATCGCCTGCCCGAACATATAGAACGGGATGCCCAGTGTGATGTAGAAAAAGTATTCCTTTGCAAACACATGGGTTTCCTCGTTGACGGTGCCGCCGAACAGAGCAAGGATGGGTTCGCTGAAAATGAGATAGACTGCCGTCAGCACAAGGCTGCTCACCACGCAGAGCACCACAGCGTTGCCGACGGACTTGTGGGCGTCCTCTTGGGCATTGCGCCCCAGCGCAATACTCACAAACGCACAGCAGCCGTCACCAATAAACACAGCGAGGCCGAGGGCAACTACGGTCATTGGGAATACGACAGTGTTTGCCGCATTGCCGTAGGAACCAAGGTAACTTGCGTTCGCAATAAAAATCTGGTCAACGATGTTATAGAGCGCACCTACCAATAGCGAGATAATACAGGGGACAGCGTACTGTCGCATGAGCTTTCCGATACGCTCCGTCCCTAAAAACTGATTTCCGGTATCCATAAAATCACCTTTCTTTCAAAAAATAAGAAATGCGTAAAGCCAGAAGCTATCTGGTTTTACGCATTTCTGCTACACGATTTGCTTATGAAGTTTTCTTCCATTTTCCATCTCTCACCCACTTCTACAAAAAAAGCGTGTGGCAATCTGCAACCGGATTTACGCAGAAACGCCACACGCTGTATGCCTATTATAGCGGATTCGGCAGAAGATTTCAAATGTTTTTTCTTGATTTTTATTTGTCCCTCTATTTGCCGCCTGTAAATTTGCATTGATTATTAAAGCGGATTTTTCACACATTCACCTTCTTGCGGAGATAATACACTCTGCTTCGGGAATACCCCAAAGCAGAGTGTATATTGCTACTCAACTGTAATTGTGCAGTCCGTAAAGGTACTCACGCCAGCGCTCCGATATTCAACAAAGAAACAATACAGACCGTCTTTTTCAATAATAAAGGTGTGGTTGTGCTGCTGTGCAGATGCGGTTTCCGTATTGACGAAAACACCGTCCCTAAACTGGCCAAATTCGAGGATACACTTATCATTTGCAGTCAGTTCAACGGTCACGACATCGCCAGCCTTAAGGTCAAAACCGTCTTTGTCCGCAGGGTGCAACAGGATCATGCTGCCATTTCCCAAGGCACATTCTGCAAACTGTCCGTCAGCACTTACGGTCAATTCGGTAATAACATGGGGTGTATAGGGCAGGGTAGATACATCGACAAGAGTGGTGCTTTCCTGTACGGCCTTTTCCTTTGCGGCCTTTCTTTC
>CAVEIY010000289.1:0-2836 GCA_963615825.1 Flexilinea sp. | reverse complement strand
GCTTGTAAACGCTCCATTTTCCATAGTGGGAACGATCCATGTGCTGCTGATCCCGCTGGTACTGTCATTATTGATTTTGGTACTGTCTGCCGTCCTTGGCTGGGTGGTTGCACTGATTGCAGCGAGGGTGAAGCATAAAAATATCATCACCGTATTGGTTTCTTTGGTGTTTATTGCGGCTTATTATTACCTCTATGCACGGGCCTATTCTTTGATCCAGGTGCTCCTTTTGAACTTGGAAACAGTGGGAAGCCGACTGAAAGCGATTGTCTATCCCCTGTATCACATGGGAATGGCCGCCCAGGGAAATATCCTCTCCATGATCGTTTTTACGGCCATTGCTGCGGCTGCTTTCGTGATCGCCTATTGGGTTTTGTCCCGCAGCTTCTTAAAGCTCGCCACAGCCAATCGTGGTGCTGTCAAAAGTACATACAAAGAGCAGAGCGTAAAAGTCAAATCGGTTCGCGGTGCTCTCCTGCAGAAAGAATTCAGCCGTTTTACAGGCAGCGCCAACTATATGCTCAACTGCGGATTGGGTGTGATCCTGATGCCTGTATCAGCGGCAGTTTTAGTCTGGAAGTCGGATTTGGTGCGGGAATTCAGCGCTATGCCAGCCATTCAGGAATACATTCCCCTGTTGGCGATTGCAACGATCTGTCTTTTGATGACAATGAACGATATGGCGGCTCCTTCCATCTCCATGGAAGGGAAAAACCTGTGGATCGTACAATCCCTTCCGGTGTCTGGCAAGCAGGTGTTGCTGTCAAAATTAAAGCTGCCGTTGATGTTGACATGGATCTCAGCTATTCCGCTGGTGATCGCAGTGGAATGGCTGATAAAGCCGAGTCTGCTGAATGGCATTTTGATCCCGGCGGCGGCCTGCTTTTATGCGGTGCTGATGGCCGAGATCGGATTGGCGTTGAATCTGAAAATGCCGAATCTGCATTGGACGAGTGAGATCATCCCTCTCAAACAGAGCGCCCCTGTCACGCTTGCTTTACTTGGCGGATGGCTGATCATCGTTGCACTTGCAGGCATTTATGTTCTTCTAAGGAATGTAGTAAGTGTAACAGCCTTTGGTATTTTGCTCTGCGCAGTGTTTCTCATTGCCGCAGGCTGGTTGTATCGCTGGCTGATGACAAAGGGCACAAAAATCTTTGAAGCATTATGATCGTAAAGGGGATCACATAGTTGATCATGTTTAAGGAATTATTACAGGAACAGTATGGATATCATCTGAATACGGTGAAAAAGTCCGCTGTGGGTGCCGGCTCCGACACATGGTTTCTTGGCTGCGCGGAGGGAGAATTCGTCCTGAAATTTCCGGCAAGCAGCGAGATCAACCATCCGGAATCGGAACCGGAGCTGTGTGCGTTTTTGCGCGAAAACGGCATCCCTGCCTGTGATTTTGTGAAAAACCGGGCCGGTAGCTGTGTTTCCGTGGACAGCTCCGGGCGGGTGTTCACGCTCCAGCGGCATTTGTCCGGGCGAACATTGGAATGGAATTCGGCTTCGGAAACGATCTTACTGGAATCTGCGGAGTTGTTGGGCAAGATTCATTCTGTGCTGCGAAGGTATCCCGCTCTGCCGGAGGGCATCGGCGCGGGCTTCTTTGCCCACATGACGCCGCAGCGTGCGCTGATTTCTTACCGAAGCTCTCTGGCAACCGCCATTCGGCAGGGCGATTTGGAAATTGCGGATGAGCTGGAATGGCGCATCGGCTTGATGGAGCGGTTCCCGGCGTGGAAATTTGATTTGAACAGGCTGACGCTCTGCAATACGCACGGGGACTATTTTATCAGTCAGTTTCTCTGCGAGAACGGGCATCTGACCGCCGTGATCGACTGGACGACGGCATGCGTCCACCCGGTCATCTGGGAGATCATGCGCTCGTTTGTCTACGGTGCGCCCTGCTGCGCAAACGGCAAGATCGACCCGCAGCTTTTGGAACGCTACCTTGCCGCATACTGCCGTTACGGAACGCTGAATGCGTATGACCGCGAAAATATAGATAAGCTGTACTTCTATCAGATTGCCGTCTGCGACTATTACGGGCAATATTATGCTTCCCATGCGGACAATCGGGACATTTATTTGCAGCAGGCGCGGCTTGCAACAAAGCTGATGAAGCATATGGAGCTGTATATTCCAAGGGAGAACGGCTTATGAATCCGGAGTGGTCAGAACGAAACAAGGCGGTTCAGTTGCAGCTCAAAAAAGCGACGACTTTTTCACAGGGAATCGAAACGCTACTGGCTTTGCGTCAAACCCTTATGGACGAGTTGCTTCGCATGAAAAAGGGGTTAAACCGAGCGGAGTTCAGCGCCATGCCGTTTCCGAACGCAAACGGGTATCACAGCAAAACCATCGCCTATTCCATTTGGCATATTTTCAGGATTGAGGACATTGTTGCCCATGATCTGATTTGCCGGGACGAAGAAATATTTGCCCGCTTTCGGGACAAGATCGGCGCACCGCTCATTACGACCGGCAATGAGCTGGTCGGTCGGCAAATCAAAGATTTTTCTGACTCCCTTGCGTTGGATGCTCTGTATGAATACGCCATCGCGGTGAAAGAAAGCACCGACGCACTGCTTCGGCGGTTTACATACCGTGATCTGCGAAGAAGGTTTGACGATACGGATAAGGAGCGCCTGCGCGATCTGCAAGTTGTGAGCACAGATGGAACCGCTTGCTGGCTGATAGACTATTGGTGCGGGAAGGATATTCGCGGACTGATCCAAATGCCCTTTTCCCGTCACTGGATCATGCATATTGAAGCCAGCCTGCGGATCGAAAACAAAATCCATATTGAAAACTTAGGGAGGAATTATGA
>CAVEIY010000288.1:812-2845 GCA_963615825.1 Flexilinea sp. | reverse complement strand
TGATATGTACCCAGTTTTCTGGACACCGGGTCAAAACTGAATAATTAAGCTTCCATCATGGATGCTTCCCTGAACTTAGAGGGAGGCATCCATTTTGTTTTAGCTTGGATTCTGCTGTTATTGTAATAGTCAATATACTCAGCAATCGCCTTAGAGAAGGATTCAAAGGAGGGATAGTCCCTCTCAAATCCATAGAACATTTCATTTTTCAGTCTGCCGAAGAAGGTCTCCATGATGCAGTTGTCATAGCAGTTGCCCTTTCGGGACATAGATTGAATCATTCCATGCTTTTGAAGTTCGTTCCGGTAAAATGCGTGTTGGTATTGCCACCCCTGATCCGAGTGCATAACCAGGCCCTGCACAGAGGGAAAGCGTTCAAATGCCTTGTGTAGCATATCCTTGATTTGTTCCATGTTCGGACTGGTAGAGAGATTGTAAGAGATAATCTCATTGGTATTCATGTCAAGAATCGGAGAAATGTAGCATTTGCCCCAAGACAGATTAAATTGCGATACATCTGTTGTCCACTTTTGAAGTGGCTTCTCGGTGCTGAAATCCCGATTGATAATGTTATCAGCGACCTTGCCTACATCGCCTTTGTAGGAATGGTACTTTTCCTTGGGGCGTTTGCCGCATAGTGCAAGCTGATTCATAATTCGCTGGACACGCTTGTGATTTACCCGAAAACCTCGGTTGAGAAGTTCATGGTGTACTCTCCTTACACCGTACCGTTTCCTGTTTTCGTTGAAAATGGCAACGATTTCGGACGATAACTCGGCGTTTCGTTCTTTGACTTTATCGGTTCTGTTGAGTTCATAATAATATGTCGACCTGGACAGCCCAATGGCATCCAGCAAATCATTCAGTCTGTGTCCTTCTTTGCGGAGCTCTTGGACGAGCGCAGCCTTTTCGCCTTGAGTTGCGCTGCGCACCGCTCTTCTCTCAAGGCGATCTCTTTTTTTACGACGGCAATCTCCGCTCTCAGACGCTCGTTCTCAGCTCTAAGCCGAATCATTTCTTCTCGCTCTGAAGGGGTCAGTTCTGCTGGTACTATTATCTTCTTCATGGCAGGCTCCTTGGGTGGCCGTCCTTTTCGTTGTGCGGCCAATCCCTGATACCCTTTCATTTTATAGCATCTGACCCATTGGTACAAGAGACCGTCACTGATTCCAGCCGAAATTGCCGTTTCTTTACACGATGCACCGGCCAAAATTTTAGCGATCAGCTCATACTTTTCTTCTGCTGTCCATACTTTGTTTTGATTTTTATGTCGTAATGCTTCTGGACCACAAGCATCTTCTGTACGAACCCAAATCCGAATTGTATCATGAAATCGTTTTTCGTTTACTCCGTCTGGTGTTTCCGGCCATTTTCCTTGGCGGTACAATTCCACACACTTCCTCTTGTATTCATAACTATATTTCATAAAAATACCCCCAATACTGGGTGTCCAGTATTGGGGGTACATATCACCCTTGCGTTCTTGGGAAACCGCTCGTATTTTATTTGCTTGCGTTCAAAATATCCGGAATCTCATGCAGGTTTCGGATGGTATACCGGATGGGCAATTCCTCCGGCACCGGCAGCCCCTTGGGGTTGTACCAGCAGCAGGGGATGCCCGCCCCGCAGCCCCCGGCCATGTCGCTGGTGAGGGAGTCGCCGATGAGCAAAAGCGCTTCTTTCTCCACCGGCCCGATGGCAGAGAGGACGGCATCGAAAAACGCCCGGCTGGGCTTTTCCGCCCCCACGACCTCGGAGATGAACACGCCGTCAAACAGCTCACCCAGGCCGGAGCGCTTGAGCTTCCGGGTCTGAGCCTGCAAGCTGCCGTTGGTGACAAGGTATTGCTTCACCTGGCCGTGCAGTTCTTTGACCAGCTCATAGCCGTTGTCCAGAAATACGATGGTGTCGCCCAGATGGTGCTGATAGGCGGCGTTGAAGGCATCATACTCCGTGCAGGCAATGCCTTCGGCGGCGAAAAACTCCCGGAACCGGCCAGGGAGAAGCTCTGCCTTCGTCACCTCCCCCTCTTC
>CAVEIY010000288.1:0-802 GCA_963615825.1 Flexilinea sp. | reverse complement strand
GAGGGCGGAGTAGCGGGCCAGCAGGTCAGGGGGACAGGGGCCGAGGGAGAAGTCGGCAAAGGTGGTGATGAGCGCTTGGCGCTCGGCAGAGGGGAAGTCGAGTAACGTATTATCTAAATCCCAAAGCAGGGTGGTGATCATGGGGTGGCCTCCTTAAAAATTTCTGTGGGGCACTCCTCCACAGTCACGCCGGTGTAGTAGTGTTGGAGAATTTCGGTATAGGTCTTGCCTTCTTCCGCCATGGCATCGGCTCCGTACTGGCTCATGCCCACGCCGTGGCCGAAGCCGGTGACGGCGAAGGTGAAGGTGCCGTCGGCGTAGGTCAGGGTGAAGGTGGCCGAGCGCAGGCCGAAGATGGTCCGGGCCTGGGCACCGGTGACGGTGACGCCGCCGATGGTGATGGTGTGAACGCTGCCTCCGGTGGTGCGCTGGATGTCTGTGATCCAGGCGGCGGGGTCGCCGCCGAAGACGGCGTTGGGCTGGGCGGCGGAGAACTTGTCCTTGAATTCCTGGCTGGTCAAGGTCACTTGGCTCTCGTAGTCGGGCACGCCGTCCCCCTCGGGGGAGGTGACGCTTTGCAGATAGGGCACGCTGTTGCCCCAGACCTCCACGGCGTCCTGGGTGGCGCTGGCGGAGGAGGAGTGGAACACGGCGTCGATGAGCTGGCCGTCGTAGAGAATGACTTGGTTGGCAGTGTCCGCGACGGCGGCAGTGATCTTATTCGTGTACTCGATGGCCTTGTCCCCCCAGTTGCTTTGGGCCTGGTCCTTGGCGATCCAGGCTTGACAGCAGCGGTAGTCGG
>CAVEIY010000287.1:0-2950 GCA_963615825.1 Flexilinea sp. | reverse complement strand
GGGCAATGGCGCCCTCCATGTTTTTCCGGAAGTAATTGTCCACATGGGATACGCCATAGCCCGAGCGGATGATGGCGAATTTCACCCCGGACGCCTTGATTTTCGCCCAATCCAGGGCGCCGTTGTGCTCCGATACGTCGATGCCAAGCAGCTTGCTCACTGGGATTCCTCCTGTTCGTCTGCCCCGGGCTGCCCCGCGGCGTTGATGGATTTCAGGCTGATTTTCAGGATTTTGATGAGCCAGGACGGGATTTTTGCCCCCAGCTTCACCGTGTTCTCCAGAATGGATCCGGCTTCGGTGAGGCTGTACCAGCTGAGGATCAGAGGAAGCAGCAGGCCCGACCAGCGAAGGCCCAGCCCCAGCTGCTCCCCCACCAGGTAGATCACCCCGTCGGTCAGGGCCGAAACCAGCACCACCAGGATCATTCCGGCCTTGTGCCAGAGTCCCTGCCGTGCGGTTTCGCTGCACCATTGGCGGTTTTTGATGGCCGCAAGGCTCCCGCTCAGGTAGTCCAGGCCCATGGCGATCACCCAGACCAGCGCCAGGACCCCCTTCCAGCCCAGCAGGGCCGAGAGGGAGAACGCCAGAGCGGTCAGGGCGGCTTTTGTGCGGATGAGGGTTTGATTCATTGTATGCAGTGCTCCTTTCCAGTGTGAAAATGAATTTGGTGAATAAAAAATGCACCGTCTGGACAAATCCAAACAGCGCAGATTGAGGACGAAAAAGGAGCCTGCGTTTCCGCAAGCTCCCCGAAGCTGGACTCTGGCAGGCGTCCCATCCTCCTGCATCTCTCGAGCAAAGGCTCTGTCATACCATCGGCGTGTGGTCAGGACGAAATTTACCACCTCAAAGTCCGTTCTTATTGTATGCTTAGTATACCATATTTATCCTCGTTTGTAAAGGACCTCACGGTTGCGCACCAGACGATGATACTCCTTTTTCTTCACCTTCCAGAAGGTGATAATGGAGTTTTTGCGGTCTTGACAATCCCCAGGCGTGACCAGCCGCAGGGCCAGACAGATGCGCGGCGTATCCTCGGACAGCTGAAGCTCTTTCAGCAGGATCGCGGTGGCTGGCCGCCGGTCCCGGATGATGTAGTCCGGTGCAGTAATGACCTCCTGCAAATACTGGCAGTAGCGCACATAATCCTCAGGGTGACGCTGCTGAATGTGCTCCGCCCGTTCTGGGGTGAGGATTACCTCATCGGTTGTAATCTCTGAGGAAATGCAGGAAAACATTACACGGTCAATTTTTCCTATGACCTTCACCGGCATCACCTCGCAAATCCTCATTCATATTTTATCATATTTTGACAGAATTGCAAGAGGAAACCGTCAACAGTTCCGCAACCACCCTTCAATCCAATCTGTCCCGAAGCGCCCCCTTCCTCCGCCCTGTGGACGGATTTCACTGAGCCGAAAACGGCTCCTCGTCCTCTTCCACCTCCACCTCTCCCCATGCCTCCCCGCAGGCAAGCTCCCAGTTCTTCCTGCTGTAGGGCAGCACGCAGAGCGGACCCGGCTGGGCCTCAAACACCGGGCGCTGAGGCGTGCCGACATTCACCGGGACCATGGGATGATAGACAAGATAGCGCATCGGTTCTCCTATGCAATCGGGAACGCGATGGTACCGGAGGCTTCAAACTTCGCGCCTGGTGCCTGCTGGGCTGTGTTGATATACTTTGTTCCGGCGGTGGTGGCCCAGTGCAAAACTGGAGCGATATAGCCAGTTTCGGCGTTCAGGCTCCAGCCAGAGAACACCAGATCTTCCGCGGCATAGTAGCCGCTCAGATAGCCGCCGCCCGCTGCCTTAATCGTGGGCCAGGTGGGGCAGCCGGAAATAACAATATGTCCGCTTGCACTACTGGAAAATGTGCCGGAAACAGAAAACGCAATGATCGCCAGATTTCCAATCACCGCATAGGTGCCATGACGATAGGTGTAGCTTTCGGCCCCGGAGAGCACAGGCGTCCAGCTCTGGGAAGTCAGGGCGGCGGCGGCGGTTTCTGCGCTGGTGGCAGCGGTTTCCGCCCGAGCGGCAGCCTGAAGCGCGGTATTTTTCAGCTGGGTAAAGGCAGACAGCTCCGTTTCGGACAGATCGGGGCTGCTGGGGATAGCCGACGGCGCGACCTCCAGCAAAAACCGCGCCGTACCAAGGAGCTTCGACCCGCTGGAGATGGTTATCTGGCAGGGAACCTCCCCGGCCAGCACCGTCATCTGCTGGGTCAGGGAGACGGTGACGACATTGCCGTCCAGCGCACCGCTGACGGAGAAGCTCTTGCCGTCGGGCTTGGTGCCCTCGATCAGAACCGCCGCGCCGGTGGGCAGGGACGCTGCCGCGCCGCCGGAGGTGAGGCTGAAGGACAGCGTGCGGCTCAGGGCGTCGCCCTGAACACAGGGAACCCGGAGGGGAACGCCGCCGGGCTGGAGGGATAGGGTGTAGGATTGGGTAATCATAGAATGCTCCTTTCTTTTTTGGGGAGTTTGCGGTTTACAGGTTTACAGGGCTGGTTCTTTTCGGTACTTCCGGTCCCTCCGGGGACGGAAGGAAAGAATAAAGAATATTGAATAAAGAATAAATAAGAATGGGAGGGCGCGGGAGAGGTTACGTTTTTACTTAGCTGGTTCTTTTCGGCACTGCTGCTCCCTTCGGGGCGCGCATTGGTGCCCCGCCCGAATTTTAACCAGGAGGCGGTGCCGCGAAGCAAATACCCTTGGGGTGCGCTCCGCTTATCCCCGCCCCTTCGTGCCTACTGCGGGTGCGGTGGAAAATCGTAGGCAGTACCGTGATCTGGGCAGCGCAGCACGCAGAGGCAAGGGGATAAGCGGAGCGCCGCAGCCGACTTAATTGCGTCAATTGCACTGTTGCGAGACGGTAGGCACAAAGCACGTCGGAATGGAGTCCGCATTAAAAAGCAGGTTTCCAAAGGGCGGCTTTGAAGCCCTTTGG
>CAVEIY010000286.1:0-3001 GCA_963615825.1 Flexilinea sp. | reverse complement strand
CGCCCAGGCTCACGGCCAGCGCGCACAGCTTTACATGATTCAGCACCTTCTTTGCCGTTTCGAAGTCCTTCATCTCGAAGGAGATCATGCCGCCGTACTGCTTCAGCTCGCGGCTGGCGATCTCATAGTCCGCATTCTCAGGCAGGCCGGGGAAGAACACCTTGGTCACATAGGAGGACTTTACAAGGAAGCGGACTACTGCGGCAGCGTTGGCGCAGATTGCGTCCATACGTACCTTCAAGGTCTTCAGGCCGCGAAGGATGAGATAGGCTTCCTGAGGGCCAAGCACTGCGCCAGTGATGTCCTTCAGGCCGACCATGCGGATCTTGTCCATAATGGACTTGCGGGTAACGGAGAAGCCCGCGACCACATCACCGTGACCGTTGAGGTACTTGGTAGCACTGTGA
The DNA here is from genome assembly GCA_963615825.1 of Flexilinea sp. Lineage (GTDB taxonomy): Bacteria > Bacillota > Clostridia > Oscillospirales > Oscillospiraceae > HGM13006. The sequence continues at coordinate 2,594 of CAVEIY010000286.1, read as the reverse complement.
ACCACAATGTCAGCACCCAGTGCAAGGGGCTTTACCAGCAAAGGCGTTGCAAATGTATTGTCCACGATGACCACACAATCGGGAGCAACCTTATGTGCGTATGCTGCAACGGCCGCAATGTCGATGACCTTCATGCTGGGATTGGCAATGGTCTCAAAATAGACGACCTTAGTATCGGGGCGAACCGTCGCCTTGACTTGCTCCATATCTGCCATGTCGATGGAATCGACCTGCACGCCAAATCGGGGCAAGGTCTCGTTGATCAAGGCAAAGGTGCAGCCGTAGAGAGTTCTGTCGGCAACCATGTGGTCGCCCGCGCTCAGAAGGGACAGCAGTGTGCCGGAAATCGCACCCATGCCGGAGGAGAAGGCCACGCAGTCCTCACCGCCCTCCAGAAGGGCGATCTTCTGCTCCAGTTGGCTGGTGGTGGGGTTGCCGAGACGGGAGTAAATAAAGCCGCCCTCCTGCCCGGCAAAGCGGCGTCCGCCTTGCTCAGCAGATTCAAACACAAAGGTAGAGGTCTGATAGATGGGGGTGGCCAGCGCACCCATCGCGTTTTTGGCATGATTGCCATGTACAACGGTTGTAGCGGTTTTGTAGTTGCTCATAAAAATACTCCTCTCAAAAATTGATTTCCTCGGTGGACCTGTGCTATAATGACATTATCAACAAAAACCCCTTTATTTTCAACGGTTTTGCCGTGCGAAGTGTTCGGATACAGTTGTGAAAGTGTTGTAGTACAGTGGAGGCCCAGATGAAGCAAATCAATCTGATTCGAAGCAGCAAAAAGAGCTTGCACCAGCAGATTTACACGGAATTAAGAGCGCAGATCCTACGCGGAGACATTGCGGTGGGAGAGTTGCTGCCTTCTTATCGTTTCATGAGTCGGAAATATGCAATCACGGTTTCTACCGTTGAGAAAGCCTATGATCTTTTAGAAACGAACGGCTATATCGAACGACGCCACGGTAGCGGCTGCTATGTGCTGCCGTTGGACAGCTTCGAATTCTTTGCCGACGGTGTCGTTTTGGACAGTTTTGAAGCCGGTCAGTTACAAGCGGGAGACATATGTGATTTCGCCACCAGCACGCCGCTGCCTGGTTCTGGCGAAACCTCTGCTTTTGTCCAGATCATTCAAAGTCTGGCACAGGATCGGGCGGATGTTCTTTTCCGCTATCCGCCTACCCGTGGTGTCCCGTCCCTTATCCGCGCTATTCAACGGCGCATGGCACAAAACGGTATAGAAGTAGAGCCGGAAAGCATCCATATCGTCGGCGGCAGCCAACAGGGCATTGATCTGATCTGCAAGTCTCTCATCAGCAAGAATACTGTCGTACTGACGGAAGACCCCAGCTATTCCGTGGCGACCAACTGCTTTCAGCGCGCTGGTGCGCAAATTAAAACCGTGCCAATGCTGAACGATGGGCCTGACATGGACGCTATCGAAGAAATCCTTGCGTCCACATCGGTGGATTTCTATTACACAATGCCGCAGTTCCACTGTCCGACGAATGTGACATGGAGCATTGATAAGCAGAAAAATCTACTGGAGTTGTCAAAGCGATACGGCTTTACGATCATTGAAGATGACTGCCTGGGTGAACTGGATTTCTCCGGAAGCCCCGCGCATCCCTTTCTAAAGCTGGATAAATCCGATTCCGTGATTTATCTGAATTCCTTTTCCAAAAGTCTGGTACCAGGTATGCGTTTAGGGTACATGGTCGTTCCCGGACGTTATGAAAAGCGCCTCTTGATGGCAAAATTCAATACCGATATTGCAAGTCCTGCGATTTTACAGGAGACATTGGCGGCCTATATAGAAAACGGCGCATATGACGGACATTTGGAAAATCTTCGGGCGGAATATGAAAAAAAGCGCCGCCTTATGGCCCATGTCATTCAGTCGTCCCGATACCTGACGCTGCCATACAGAGAACACGATGGAGGCGTATTTTTCTGGGTATGTCTCCCGGATGGTATAGATTCCATGGAGCTTTGGAATCGCCTGCGCAATCAAAATATCAAGGTGCTGCCAAGCACCGTCTTCAGCCACACCGGAGCGGTTAAGAATTTTATCCGTATGAGTTATGTGGGCTGCTGTTATGAGCAAATCGAATCTGGTGTTTTGAAAGTTGATCGTGAAATTGAGCTGATGCGGTTGAACAACTGCTACCAATCGCTTTGATACTTGCACTGTCTGAGCATTATATATTTTGAAAATAGAACTCTTTTAAGTCCATCAAAGCATTCCCTTATCTTCAAAAATTTCAATTTGCTGAATGTTTACTACTGCACCATTCTATAAAGGCTGCGGATGGATTCCATGACCGTATGCCACGACAGGTCGGCAGCATAGGAGAACTTCTTTTGATAAGCCCGCCACAGCTTTTCCATATTTGGGTTGGCCTCGACTTCATCAAAAGCCGCAGGTGCGTCGGCAAGATGTTTCTCCGTACCGAGTTTCTTGGCCGTTGCAATGAGCGCCGCACGGAGATTGGCGGGGACGATCCTCTGGCCGTGGAGCTGGCTCAGAATGTGCAGATCATAGAAATCTCTCATGCGGGTGTTGGTGGTGGCGCGGGACACGACGGTTT
>CAVEIY010000285.1:0-3046 GCA_963615825.1 Flexilinea sp. | reverse complement strand
GGTTCATATAATTTTGCAGAGGACTATAACAGTACGCGGAAGGTTTGACGCTTACATAAAAACCGTCTCAAACGTATCGTTTGAGACGGTTTTTGGTACGCCTGACTGGATTCGAACCAGCGGCCTTTAGAGTCGGAGTTATCAGGCCGTCAAGCCACAAACCGTTGTGACACAAGCGTTTGGTGAGTATTGCACATATTTACGGTGATTTATAAGAAAAGCCGGGAGGCCTTGCGCTGCAATGCCTCCCGGCTTTTTCGCAGTAGTAGTCAAATAGTAGTCTGGGTAAATGCGTAGAAGCACTGTACTACTCCATCTTGAACCTTCGGTTGTTCTCCAGCAACTCGTCAAAGGTCACCGGGCGGAATCCATTCACATCCACGCCTGCATTGAGTACATTATCCCGCGCGGCGATCAGCGGCCAAAAGTCGGCAGTCCTGTCATTGTGGATATGTCCGTGGATCATATAAGACCGCCGTGCGTGCTTCCACGACAGCAGCGGATAGTGACACAACGTCAGTGAATGCTGCCCATCCGAGGTTTCCAGAAAATTGTCCACGCTCGCAAAGTAACGCGCGTAGTCAAACTTCGTCATCCACGAACCGTCGTGATTGCCAATGATCAGCCGCTTCTTTCCCTTGAGTCGCTGCAAAATCGTCTCCGCGTTTGTCGAGCGAAAAAACATATCTCCCAGAACATACACGGTATCATTGCCCTTCACACGGGCATTCCAGTTGGCGATCATCGCCTCATCCATCTCATTGACAGAAGAAAAAGGCCGGTCGCAGAAGCGGATCACATTTTCATGTCCGAAATGCGTATCCGCGGTAAAATAGATCATACATCTCCCTCCTTCCGGTATCGGGGATTGCTCCGCATCGTCAAGTCCGCATAACACTCAAAGCGCCCGCAGCAGAAATGCCATATACAGAGGGAGTGTCAATATCTGTCCCATGTGCCCAACATTATAGTCGCCCAATTTAATGGCACTTTCCACATGATACTTCTCCGGATGCTTCAATATCGTTTTTGTGCTCTTGACATTTCCGGTGGCCGCTTTTACCTCCACAAGCGTACACTCGCCCTTGTAGCGGATCACAAAATCCACCTCCAGACCGGAATCCTTATGGAAGTAATAGAGCTTCCGCCCCATCTTGGTAAAAATATCTGCGATCAGATTCTCAAAGATAGCGCCCTTATAGCCATACAGGTTGCCTTGCAGAATGTCGTACTGCGTACCGTCCTCCAGCATGCTGACGAACAGGCCCATATCCCGCATATACACCTTGAAGGTATCCTCCTCGGCATTGCCGTCCAGCGGCAGCTCCGTAATGGAAAGGTTGTAGCAGCGGGCGATGATCCCCGCATCCTCGATCCATTGCAGGCTTCCGGCGTATTTGGCCGCGGTGGAGCCTTTTCGTACCACGGAATACTGGAATTTCTTGTTTTCCTTGGCCAGCTGACGCGGGATAGATTGGAAACACTCCTTGATACGGGATTTATCTTTCTTCTCCGCATATTTCACCATGTCGTCCTCATAAGAACGCACGATGTCCCGCTGGATGCGGAGCACTTCGTCCATCTGCTTGCTGTCCACGAAGGTCTGTACGGCATCCGGCATTCCACCCACGACCGTATATTGCAGCAGGAGCTGTCTCATACGGTTGTGCAGCGCTTCTGGCACCGGCGTTTCGGTGTCCAACGATTTTTGCAGCATAGCGATGACCGGTTCAGAGATACCGTTCGCCCACAGGAACTCCTCAAAATCCAACGGATACATGTCGATCACGGTCTCCGAACCGACAGGAACCGACTTTGGCTCTTTGCCGTAGCCCTTCACGCCCAGCAGAGAGCCTGTGCCGATCACATCATACCGGCCATCGATCCGGAAAAATTTCAAAGCCGTCCGCGCTTCGGGACAATCCTGGATCTCATCCAGCACCAAAACAGTCTCCCCTGCCTCAAAGACCGCTTCTTTGCCCAGCAGCGCTGAGAGCATCATGACAATGTTGTCAATCTCCAAAGACCCCGCAAAAACGGAAGCGTAATCCGGATTTTCAAAGAAATTGAGATAGACCACATGCTTATAGTTCTTTCTGGCAAACTCCAGCACGGAAAAGGTCTTGCCGCACTGTCTGCACCCCTTGATGATCAGCGGCTTGTGTCCGGGGGTATTCTTCCATTCGGTCAACCGGTCTTCAATTTTTCGTTTCAGCATTGCGGCATCCTCCTTGTCAAGCTCTGGCTTTATTCTAGTATACCGTAAATTGAATTTTTTTCAAGGGACTTTTTATTTATATAAGCAATTTTTTTAAGTGACTTTTTATGGCAAGATACAACTTTTTGAACAATTAAGAAAAAACAAAGCCGCCCAGCCCGCCGGTAAGGCTGGTCTGCTGGAGCCGGACTATGAGGAGCGCGCCGCCCGCCGCAATGCTCACGCCGCCGCGTAAGGCAATTACAAACGACCATCTTTTCTCTCCCCAAATTTCATACATACAAATGGACTGACACGCAAAATGCATGTCAGTCCTTTTGCGCGCATCTGTTTTTTTCCGTTGATTTGTCCGAAGTTGTGTGGTAGTTGTTTGTGCTACCAAAACGAAAAGGAGAAAGCACAGATGAAAAAGATCACACTACTGGTAACCAGTGCGCTACTGCTCCTCACGGCCTGCGGGCAGGTGGAGAGTAGCCCACCAGATGTCGCACCACCGGAAACCGGGGTACAGGAGGATGTTCAGCATCCGCAATCAACACCTGACCCCACCGTGGCGGTGCAAGAACCGGACACGGCATCGGGTACGGCACAGGAGCGGCCCCAAGAGGAAAGAACTCCTCAGGCGGAAACTACCCCACAAGCAACTCAGGACCTTGAGCCAGTCGAGGAACCTACGGAGGACATTCCCTCCGAGACAGTCCACGCCAAGACGGGCTATATGGAGCCAGAGCCTGCACCGGAGCCGGAACCCACGCCTGAACCTACGGCACCGGCAGACCGACAGGCAGCCATCGACGCGGCCAACGCTTATGCGGTGATGCAGTACGG
>CAVEIY010000284.1:0-3158 GCA_963615825.1 Flexilinea sp. | reverse complement strand
GTCGTAATACATGAAATTCCCACCTTTTTGGAGTTTTCTTTCCTAGATTGTAACATACGCTACATTCTTTCTGCAAGGGTTATGTCATAATAAGAGCAAGAAATGTGGCAGCAATCCATTGGCTGCCGAAAAACAACGAGGAGGAATCTACAATGGGAATGACCATGACCCAAAAGATTCTCGCAGCCCATGCGGGAAAAGCCTCGGTCACTGCCGGTGAGCTGATTGAGGCAAAGCTGGACCTGGTGCTGGGCAACGACGTTACCACGCCCGTGGCCATCACGGAGTTTGAAAACGCCGGTTTCACCAAGGTATTTGACAAGGACAAGATTGCCATTGTCCTGGACCATTTCACCCCCTGTAAGGACATCAACGCCGCAAAGCTGAGCCTCCAGGCCCGGACGTTTGCGAAAAAGCACCACATTACCAACTTCTTCGACGTTGGCACCATGGGCATTGAGCATGCGCTGCTGCCGGAAAAGGGACTGATTGCCGCAGGCGAATGTTGCATCGGCGCAGACTCCCACACCTGTACCTATGGCGCACTGGGCGCATTCTCCACGGGCATCGGCTCCACGGATATGTGTGCCGGTATGGCCTCCGGACGGGCATGGTTCAAGGTCCCTGCCGCCATTCAGTTCCATCTCACCGGTGCCCTCCAGCCCTGGGTTTCCGGCAAGGACGTGATTCTCCACATCATCGGCATGATCGGTGTGGACGGCGCACTGTATAAATCCATGGAGTTCACCGGTCCTGGTGTGGCTGCCCTTTCCATGGACGACCGGTTCACCATCGCCAACATGGCCATCGAGGCCGGTGCGAAAAACGGCATTTTCCCGGTGGATGAAAAGACTGTGGAATATATGACCGGCCGGGTGAACCGTCCCTGGACCGCCTATGAGCCGGATCCCGACGCGGAGTATGAAAAGACCATTGAGATTGATCTTTCCACCATCCAGCCCACCGTATCCCTGCCCCATCTGCCCAGCAACACCAAGACCGTCAAGGAGGTCGCGGGCATGGACATTCAGCAGTGCGTCATCGGCTCCTGCACCAACGGACGGATTTCCGATCTCCGTGTGGCCGCAAAGGTCATGGAGGGGAAGAAGGTGGCGGACGGCGTTCGCTGCATCGTGATTCCTGCCACTCAGGACGTCTATATGCAGGCGCTGAAGGAGGGCCTCATTGAGACGTTTATCACCGCCGGCGCCGTGGTTTCCACCCCCACCTGCGGACCCTGCCTGGGCGGACATATGGGCGTACTCTATGCCGGAGAACGCGCCATTTCCACCACCAACCGGAACTTTGTAGGCCGGATGGGTCATGTCAAGAGCGAGGTGGTTCTGGCCTCTCCCGCAGTGGCAGCGGCTTCTGCGGTGAAGGGTACCATCTGCACCCCGGACGATCTGTAAGAAAGGAGCGATTGCCATGAAAATTACCGGTAATGTACATAAGTACGGTTCCAATGTGGATACCGACGTGATTATTCCCGCCCGTTACCTCAACGAGCCGGATCATAAAGCCCTGGCCTCCCACTGCATGGAGGACATCGACGCGGACTTTGCCAAAAAGGTGCAGCCCGGCGACATTATGGTGGCCGACTGGAACTTCGGCTGCGGCTCCTCCCGGGAGCATGCCCCCATCGCCATCAAGGCCAGCGGCATCTCCGTGGTCATCGCCTCCAGCTTTGCCCGGATCTTCTATCGCAACTGCATCAACATCGGCCTGCCCATTATGGAATGCCCCGAGGCAGCAGAGGGCATCGAGGCAGGGGACAAGGTGTCGGTGGACTTTGAAACCGGCGAAATCGTCAACGAAACTAAGGGCCAGACCTATCATGCCGCCGCATTCCCGCCCTTTATTCAGGGAATCATCGAGGCAGGCGGACTGCTGAAGTCCCTGAAAGCCCGGGGCCTGGCGGAATAAGGAGGAGTTTTGTCATGGATTATAAAATTGCGCTGATTCGGGGCGACGGCATCGGCCCCGAGGTAGTTGGCGAGGCCGTAAAGGTGCTGGACAAAATCGGTGAGAAGTTCGGCCATACCTTCACCTATACCGACGTGCTGCTGGGCGGCTGTGCCATCGACGCCTGCGGAAAGCCCTTCCCGGATGATACCGAGGAGAAGTGCAAGGCCTGCGACGCGGTGCTGCTGGGTGCGGTAGGCGGTCCCAAGTGGGATTCCTGCCCGGCGGATATCCGTCCGGAAAAGGGCCTGCTGGCCATCCGGAAGGCCCTGGGACTGTATGCTAATCTGCGTCCCGCCACCCTGCGTCCTGCTCTGGCGGATGCATCGCCCCTGAAAAAGGAGACGGTGGACAAGGGCATCGACCTGATGATGGTGCGGGAGCTGACCGGCGGTATCTACTTCGGCAAGCGGGACCGCTATGACACTCCGGATCGGGGCGTAGAATGCACCGACCTGATGGCCTATTCCGAGAAGGAGATTGAGCGCATTGGCCGCCGCGCCTTTGAGCTGGCAAGACTCCGCCGGAAGAAGGTTACCTCCGTGGACAAGGCCAACGTGCTGGAAACCTCCCGGCTGTGGCGCAGCATCATGCATAAGCTGGCGGAGGAATATTCCGACGTGGAATACTCCGACATGCTGGTGGACAATACCGCCATGCAGATCGTCCGGGACCCCAGCCAGTTTGACGTGGTGGTAACCGAGAATATGTTCGGTGATATCCTGTCTGACGAGGCGTCTATGGTCACCGGTTCAATCGGCCTGCTGCCTTCCGCTTCCATCGGTGATACCGCACCGGGCCTGTATGAGCCGATTCACGGCTCCGCGCCGGATATCGCGGGACAGAATAAGGCCAATCCCATTGCAACGATTCTGTCCGTTGCCATGATGATGCGGTATTCCTTCAATCTGCCCAAGGAGGCGGACGCCATTGAGCAGGCGGTGGATGCGGTGCTGGCGGAGGGCTGGCATACTGCCGATATCGCCGGTGAGGGAGAAGCCATTGGAACGGTAGAGATGGGAAAACTCATTTGCGATAAAATTTGATGTGATTTTGACTGCGCTCCTTCTGAACGAAGGGGCGCGGTTTTTCGTTATGCTTCAGGGGTTACGTTTTTACCGGCCTGGTTCTTTTCGATACTTCCGGTGCCTCCGGCGGCCATATTTCTGTGTTCGTGAATGTACAATCTAAGT
>CAVEIY010000283.1:0-3182 GCA_963615825.1 Flexilinea sp. | reverse complement strand
ATAGTAGGGCTTTCCCTCACACATTACGGTCTGTTCCATGTACGCTTTCATTTTGCCGAGGCTCTCACAGAACCAGCACTCGCTGTCCAGGAAACGGCTGATCTTGCCGTCGTCCAGAATGCTGTCGAGGTTTTCCATCCTCGTCAGATGATAGACCACGGACGGTGGGGTTACTTTCACATAGGCCATGTCTCATTCCTCCTACATCTTCAGCGTGGGCATTGGACCGCCTCCGAACAGACCGTCTGCCGCCATGTCGGAAATCTCCTGTACACTCGCACCCTGCTCTGCTGCCTCTGCTGCCGGTATGATCTCGTTACTCAGCAGGGTGTTGTCCGGTACATGGATGGTCTGATAGATCGTGTTCACCACTTTGGGATCGAATCGCTCGGAGATCTCTTGAAAGGCCGCGACCAGCGAGGCCGCTTCTCGCTCAAAGGCGTTTTTCACACCGTCTGCCAGCTCCTCCGCGAAGGCGATCCACGCTGCGGTGGTGTGCGCATCGTGCTGCGGAATCAGGTTGTCCAGCATGTCTGCATACTTCCTCTGCGGTGTTCCCTCTGCCCGTTGGTATTGAAAATGCTCTTGCTGATCATCATGTCCGTGAACCGCTGATTCCGATGTGGCACTGTCTAATTCTTGATTGGCGTATTGCTGCATAAACGAATTGAACAATTCCAGCGTTCTCTGCTTTGCCTCCCGTACAGAATAGTACGGTCCGATGGTTTCGGCACATTCCATTTTGTCGTCGCGCACATAACCATAATAGTGATTACAGAGGCTTCCGGGGTCGTGTGCATATCGGCGCTCCAGCTCTGTATAGATAACGACCTGAAATCGTTCATAGGTCGTGGCGGGGTCGCGTCCCTCGAAGGTGTATCGCGGTGATCCGTCAGTAAAGTCTGCGCCTTTTGTCCAGACGACTTTGTTCTTTACTTCATCTTTTGGAAATTCCATTCGATCCTCCTCAGTCATAATTGATATACGGCACCTTCAGCCAGTGCGTCCAGCCGCGGTCCACCAGCTCCGTTTTGACGACGCCATACCTTGTCCCCATAGCTTCGACGACCTGACCGTTGCCGATGTAAACACCGATGTGTCCCTCATGCCAAACCGCAAGACCGGGAATGTCCGGCATTGTGCTAATGGGTCCGGATTCTTTGGCGTTATAGTACATCTGGTTGGCGCCGATATCCGGCATCCCATGAGTACCATAGTCGATGGTCATCGTTTCCGGGGACAGCCAGCCGTAGCCCTTGATGAGCCCTACGCAGTCGGCGGTCCTGCCGCCCAGCCAATTGGCGCGGATGATGTCCTCATGATTACCAACACCGTCCGGGTATTGCGACACCTTGTAGGTGAGGAGTGACTCCGTCAACACATTGCCATAGGTACCCCAGACATAGCCCCAGCCGGATTCCCAGGCATGGATGGCATAGGTCACAAGGTCGGCTGCATTTTTATTGGCAGGATCAACAAAGGCGGAGATGTCCAAGTCGATACTGCTTCCATCCCCGCGAAGGAACTCGCCGCTGTAGCTGCCGCCGCCTGCGGCGCCTGCGATCATGGTATAGATGTGGTTGATATTGTTCTTATCATCCTCCGTGATCGTCCGGCCAAGCTCATCTTCCAGATCGGCATACGCCTGATGCAGCGAAACCGGAACAGCGACGGTGTATTCTTCTGTCGTACTGGTGACCGTGCCATCCTCGTTCTCAACTTCTACCGTGCGGGTACGGGTTTCCCAAGTGTAGAAGCATTCTACGAAGCGGCTTGCCGCCCGTGCGGACGGCGCGTCCTCGCCAAAGCAGAGGGCATAAAAAACGGCCTTGACTCGGATCGGGTCAAGGCTGTTTCCGCCTTCCGTCCGCACATTGACGGAGGCGACCGCCGAATCCAGAAGAGAAAACGCGGTACGCATCTCCTCAATGTGAGAGCGGAATGCCATAGGCACCTCGGTCGAATAGCTCGTCCCATAGAAGGCTGCGGCTACCGCCTGGTTGTTGTGGTCCGCACCGCCTGTGCCGATGGAGCACAGTGCGGCGATCAGGAGGATGACGGGCGAGAGAACAGCGACCAGCCCCCAGCCGATCCCTTTGCGGAGCTTCTCGTTGGAAAGGGCTGTCGCCGCAGCTCTGGCGATCATACCCGCGGATACTGCCATCAGCGGCCACCCGCTGTGCCAAACAGCTTTTCCTTGTAGGCGGGAGCGTGGACTTCCAGCAGATACCGCTCGTTGCCGCACTTGTACAGGCAGACGCCGCGCTGGGGAAACTTGATGAGATTGTATTCCGCCTCATCCAGCTGGAGCATCTCCATGTAGCTGCGCTTGTCGATGGACCCTGCGTTGAACAGGAACTGGTGGGGCGGGATGCTGAATAGCGGCTTTGTCATCTCACGGATACCCTCCTGGTCAAAGTCCTCCAGATTCTGACTTGCCAGCAGCATGGCGGACTCCTTTTTGCGGACACGCTTGAGGCAGTTTCGGATGTACTCAATGGCTGTTGGGTTGGACAGCCAGATATATAGCTCGTCCAGCGCCGCCACGGTATTGCCCTCGGTCAGCAGCTTGTCCGACAGGAACGACAGAATATTGAACAGCATGGCGTTTCGGACATTTTTCGCTGCGCCCAACAGTCCCTTCACACCGAAAACGAGGAAGCGGCTGGAGGTGATGTTGGTGTGTCCATTGAAAAACTGCGCATCCGCGCCCTTGCACATGGAGTGCAGCCCCAGCAGCACCTCACGCAGGATCTGCTCGGTGTAGAGCTGGTGGGCGGCCATGTCATAGCTTTCGTACTCCGCCTCGATCAGGTCATAGAGATCGGAGAGGGTGGGATAGTCCTCCGAGCGCATACGGCGGAAATTGGTCCGCTCTGTGATGCCCCATTTCTGATACAGCTTTGAGAGCATGATCTCGATGGTGTCAATGTGAGCGTCGCTGAGATCCTTGTAGGCGCGGAAAAAGTCCTTGAGGAAGGAGATGTGCTGTGCCAACAATGTGTTTTTCCGGAAGGCTTCCGGCGCGGCCTTATCTTCAGGCTCGCCGCCGTCATCCCAGCATTTCGGCTCCAGCACATTGATGATGTACTTACCGGCCATAAGGTCGGCAAAGCAGCCGCCGACAGCCTCGCACATTTCCTGCTGCTCATGCTCGGCATCCAGCGTGATAATGGATTTGC
>CAVEIY010000282.1:0-3343 GCA_963615825.1 Flexilinea sp. | reverse complement strand
ACCGTCGATATCCGACAGTCCCAGTGTATCGGCCAGATTGCACAGATACTGGAAGTCATATCCGACTGCGGTATCATTGGTGATGGAAAGATTGACGCCAGCCGCTTCGATCTGCGGTGCAAGCTCCTTCAGCTCTTCAAAGCTGGTGGGGACAGTCCAGCCATGCTCTTCAAACAGGGTCTTATTGTAGGTAATGCCAAGCAGGTCATAATTGCAGGGCAGCAGATACACCTTTCCCTCCACTTCCACATCTCGTAACTGCGTAGGAAGAATATTGTCGGTAAAGCTATAAGTGGACAGGTCCACCAGATGCTGCGTTACATCATCGCCGTATGTCAGCCATGCAGTCGACGTATTAAAAATATCAGGCATTTCGCCTGTGAGCATCTGGCTCAGCGAATACCAGCTACGGTTGCCACCGTTATAGGCGATCTGCTGGAGGTTGATCTCCGGGTACTTTTCATGCACAGCCTCGATCAGCTTATCTCCGCCAAGATTATACATAAAAGTAAGGGGTTCATGTTCCCCATCACTTTTCTCGCTGTTGGAAGTATCCGCCTTTTCGCCGCAGCCTGCCAGCAGTGTCACAGTACTTGTCACAGCCAACAGCAGGCTCAGGATGCGCTTTTTCTGCATAGTGGTTTTCTCCTTTTTTCATGTAACAGCGCGCAAAAAAGTGGCCAGCGTCACCGTTGGCCGACCAGTACCACGGATTTTGCGTTCTGTTGTGATCTTCACCTTATCTTAACACCCCTTTCACAAAAAATCTATCTTCTTTTAGGCAATTACTCTCACGCGGAGCAAAAAAGTCCATGAAAATTCAGGCAGAAACCACGCTGAACGCCAAATTTCCGCCTTTTTTGCAAATTAGCCGTTGCAAACCATAGGCTGCAAGTCTATAATTATAGTGTAAAATTGTCGTTAAATATCATCTATGTAACGATCCAAACTGCAAACTACAACAGAACGCAAATTATGTGATTACCAATCCCAGCCGCCCCATCTGCCGGGCGTGGACAGCGCCGCTCTCGGCAGTGTAGATACGGGTGGTGACGATGCTGGAATGGCCCAGAATATCCGCAAGGCGGGAGAGGTCCTTTTCCAGAGAATAAAAGGTGCGGGCAAACAGATGCCGCAGGCTGTGGGGGAACACCTTCTCCGGGGCGACGCCTGCGCTTTCACAGAGAGATTTCATGTCCCGCCAAATATTGCTCCGGTCTAACGGTTTGCCCGTCCGGGTGGTGAATTGAACCGCATCCCGTCAAGAGGACAGAGAAAAACTATATAATTTTTCCGACTGGCAGCTTAGGCTGTCAGTCGCTTTTTTTATGCTGCGAGATAAAGTAGGTGCTTTTCCATGGGCGTCAGGACACCGAGCTTGCGCTGTACTCGGCGAGTGTTGTAATAGCGGATGTAATTCTCGATCATATCGACCAAAGCTTTCTTGCTGTAGAACCGCTTACCGTAGTAGCGTTCCCGCTTGAGGATACCCCAGAAGCCCTCCATGGGGCCATTGTCAATACAATGTGCAACACGGGACATGCTCTGCGTCATACCCGCTTTCTCAATCTTGTGGTGAAAGGTTCGGTTCGTATACTGGAATCCCCGGTCACTATGGAATAAAGGATGTGCATCCGGGTTGTCCTTCATCGCGTTCTCAAAGGTTTGAAACACCAACGGATTGTCGTTGCGGTCACGAATCACGTAACTGACGATTCGGCGGTCATAGAGGTCCAGAATGGCGCTAAGATATACCTTGTGTACCTCAATGCCCTCATACCATTTGAATTCCGTTACGTCGGTAAGCCATTTTTCATTCGGCTTATCCGCATAGAACTGTCGGTTGAGCAGATTCTCGGCTATGTACTGTGGGCTCTTTGCTTGCCGCGTGCAGCTGTGGCTGCTGTACTTGATGGTGGACTTAATGCCTTTGGCGCGACAGATACGCAGAATGCGTTTGTCATTGACATGTATATCGTGGTCATGCCGCAGTTCGTCGTTGATGCGCCGGTAGCCCTTGTCAGGGCTCTCCGTGTGAATCTGCTCGATCTTTTCCGCAAGCGCCGCGTTCTCTACAGCACTGGAACTCAGTTTGCCGGATGCCCACTTATAGTATGCCGAGCGAGAAACACGCAGTAGACGGCAGGCTTCGTCAATGGGCTCCCCATACGCAACGTGGTTTTCCTGTATCGCTCGGTAGATGTGGCCCTGTCTTACTTGTCCGAGGCATCCCTCCTTACTATTTCGTCCAATTTTTTTAGCAGTCGGTTCTCCATTTCTGCAAGATACAGTTGATGTTTTAAGCGTTCGATCTCGATCTGCGCAGCCTCAAGTTCCGTTCTCGGCTCCTGATCCTTCTTGCGCTTCCCGCGGCGATCCTCCAGCCCAGCCTCGCCAAGCTCTTCAAATTTCTGTGTCCAGCTTCGCACCTGCTGATAGCTCACATTATACTTGAGTGCCATCTCGCCGTAGTTCTTCCCGCTTTTCAGACACTCCTTGACGATTTGCACGCGTTCTTCCTGCGTCGTGCTCCGTGCTTTTCTCATGTAGATTCCGCCTCCCAATCTCTTTCTGGAGTTGAAGTCTCCATGAGCATTATACACCTTGATCCAGTCTTGGAGTTGTATTCGTGCTCGAATCTTGTATTTCTTGCAAATTGCTGCCAGGCTCCCTTTCCCGGAAAGATAGGCCTCTACGGCTTTCACCTTTAGCGCTTCACTGTACACCTGATTCTTTTGCTTTGCGAATCCGGATATCCCTTCCGTTTCGTACAGCCGCACCCACGCTTGCACGCTGGACGGATGAACTCCCAGCTGCTCGGCGGCGTGCCGAATGCTGATCTTTCCGGCTTTAATCTGGCGCACTGTCTCATATTTCGTGCTCCCGCCTATCTGCTTTCGCATATAATTACTCCCCCTACGTTCGACAGTGTTGTTTTTCACTGTCTCTCATAGGGGGAGCATATCAAATACCGCCCCGGCGGTCTTTTTTTGTTTTCTGGCATAGTCCCGCAGGAGCCGCCGCAGCTTCTCCGGCAGGAATACATAGCGCCGCTTCCCCTTGTTGGAAATTTCCGCCCGTCCGGTCTGCACGGCCTCGACGGTGATAAACCGGAGCTCGGAGACACGGATGCCCGTGGCGCAGATGGTCTGGATGACGAGGGCAAGACGCTCGTTGTCCCTGCGCCGGGCTGCCTGCACCAGACGGGCGTACTCCTCACGGGTCAGTTCGCGGCTTTCGTCCACGAACAGCGCCTTTTGCACCTTCAGCGGCTTCACCGCCAGTTCGCCCCAGCCGCAGAAATGCAGGTAGCCGCTCACGGCGGTCAGCATGGAGTTCACCG
>CAVEIY010000281.1:0-3560 GCA_963615825.1 Flexilinea sp. | reverse complement strand
CTCTCCGTGGAGGCGATCTCATCATCCCTGAACTGATCTACCCGCTGACGGGCATAGACGCTGTGGCGATCCGAGGTAGTCAGGGTATAGGAAATGTCCCGCTGCCAGCCGAAGCCGTTGCCGCCGTTCTGCGGCTGGCGGTCAATAGCGTTGCCTGCAATACAGATGACTTCCTCCGGTACCTGTTGAATAAGTGAGGTGTTCAACCCCCCCGTACCCATTCTGGCTGAAAGCGTTGGCGCTACCTTATGGGGGCCTGTATAGCGGCTGTCTATGCCATAGTTTTCATACAGTAAAGGCTTTCCAGGACGCAGCACCAGAGGCTGGTGTCCGTGTTCCTGCGCCCGCAGGGTCCCGGTGACGTTTTCGCTGCACTCCATGATCTGCCCGCCCTGATCATTGATGCAGAGGATGCTGGGCATACAATTTCCGCTGGGACTTCCTTTCAATGTGGGCGATATGCCTTCCTGATATCCGATGGTTCCAGCGCTTGCACCTGCCCCGGCGGAGAAACCGGCAACAAAAGTCTGTTGCTTCATCCCCGGCTGAGCCTGCAGCGCACCTGCCACATCGTGCAGATCCCGCACTTCATCCCGCTGGTTGGCGGCAAAGGCGATCTGCTTTTGCAAGTCATTCTGACCAATGCAGGGATTTGTGATAAAGGTCTGCATTTGAAGGTTCTGCGTTGCCATCAATGCACCGGACACGCCGTCCAGGTCAATGCCTTCATTGCGCTGGTTGATATGATAGGCTTTCGCCTCACCGGATATGGGAGCAGGCGGGTCAAGCCCTGCCTGCATGCGCAAAGCAGCTTCCAATAAGGGTGGCAGCAATTTGCCGCGACACTCTGCGCGGCGCAGGATACCCAGGCACGCTGTCCGGGATAGCGAGTATCGGGATGGCGCTGTAGCCTGCAAAATCAGCCACAGCGAAGACTCGACGACGTCTTTGGGGCACTCCGAAGTGTTGAGCGTCCCAAACGATCCAAGCCACGGAGGATCGTACTCCCAATATGCCCCCAGCATATTCCCAGCGCCCGGCCTCAGGTCTAACAGCATGAAGGTGTGGTTCTTCAACTTGGAGGAACGCTTCGAGGACTTTTTGAAAATCCGCCCCAGGCTTTTTTTGACCTGTTTCAGCGTCCCGCCCACTCGAGAGAGCGCCGACGACATTTTCCCAGATCCCGAACCTTGGTCGAATATGGACTCCTGTCCTTCCAGATTTTCTGTCTGCATCTCGCATCTCCTGAATAATTCGTATTTGTTCCATAAAAAGGCCGGAACGCGCACCGGTCAAACCGGCACGCAATCCGGCCACGCTGAGTCCTGGCACGGGCTGCCTCCGCAGATGATATCCACAGGCGGCAGACACGCACCGTTCAGCTTCGTGATGTCTCCCATCTGCTCCATGCGGGGGAAACGGATCTTTGATACCAGTATGGGGAACGGTTCGATCTCGCTGGCCCAGATCGGCTCGATGCCGCACCGCGCCGAAGCCAGAGGGAAACCGCCGATGCCATCAAATAGGCTCCCCATCGTAAGTTTCCGTGTTGACTGTGTCATTTCATACACACCTTTTCATTTGATTGCCGCGGCGATGGTCCTTGTTACATTCACCGCGGACTGTGCCGTATAAACGGCGCTCATGATGTTTGCTCTCGTCGTGGTGTCCAAACCGAAATTACCGGCAATACGGGGTACTTCGCCAGCGGAGAGCATAAGTCCCACGCCCATGAGCGCGTGATCCTTGAACACCATAAGTCCCGCAATGAGGATGGTGGACTGGAGAAAGGCGGTCAGGCATAAGCCGATGACCTGCCGCATCCAACCCATGAATCCGTCCAGATAGCCACGCGGCACGCTGAACATATAGAGGGAACCAACCGCAATTTGGATCAATAAGATGCCGCCTCGTTTCAAATTGGCAAAGAACACCTTCAGCACCGCATAACCCATAAGGATGATGCAGAACAGCAGCATGATGGGGCTTGTGATGATGCCAAGTCCAAAATGGGAGCTGTTCGCCACATCCGAAAGCGTCTGGATCTCGCTGAGCTCCGTGATGATGTCCTGTCCCACTTCACCGATGCTCCGTCCGTAACCGGTGAGTCCCGCAGAGAAAGTGCCCTGCAATGAAACCGATAAGGCATAGAGTCGGACGGGGACAACGGTGAAGAGGCTCACCGCCAGAAAGCCTTTGATGACGTTCATCCCGCACTGCTGGAGATTGCCCCTGCCGGTGGAGTATTCGATACCGCACTCAAAGGCGCAGACCACCACGCTGACAGAAAACAGCGCCCAGGCAAGGCGGGAAAAGAAGAGAATGATGGCGCTGACCCATTCGAGTTCAAAGAGTTCCACGCCCATGTTGCCCATAAGGGCAAAGAAGTTGCCGAGAAAGCCCACGATCTGCCCGTAGATCCAATCCACCAGCTGATCCAGGACCGTCGCGGCAACGAAATCCCAAATAAATATCTTAGGTCACCTCCTGAAAATGCAGAAAGCCGCCGCCCAGGTGGGCGACGGCCTTGCATAGATTATTTTGTTTTGCATCTGACTGCAGCACTTACTTCAGCAGCCGCGGATAATCTATTGTACCATTGACGATCGCATAAATGTAGACGGTGTCACCGATCAATTTATAGATGGCAACATAAGTCTTCGTCAGCACAAGTTTACGGTAGCCGCTTGCTGCAAGGATCGGATCTGGATGCGTTTGCCCCATCAGCGGAAAATCTCGCAGACGGTTAATGCTTGTTTTCATCGTACTGTAGATTTTTCGTGCGTAGGGAGTTCCTGCCTCCGTAATGTGATACTTTACGATCTCCTCGAAGTCGTGTTGAGCGGGAGGAAGATAAACCAGCTTACTTTTCGTAGGCACGGAACAGCTCCTCCATTCTCTCGTCAAGCTCCTCCGGCGTGCAGACAGGCTCTCCGCTCAGTCTGCTGAGTTCCGCAGCATAAATTTTGTCGCGGTGTCGGAACATTTTTTCCCGCTCCTCATAAGCTGCCATGCTCATATAAACACCGTCATCTTCACCCTTGTTCGTGATGAAGATCGGCTCGCCGGACGCTTTTGCCAGCTCGGAGATCTGCGTGTACTCATTCCGCAGAGCAGAGGATGGTCTGATTTGCATAGAAAGCCCTCCTTATCAATTTCTTGATAGTATTATATCAAGAGGGTGTTTCTTATGCAACCTTTTTGTGAAGTGCCCCTGTCCGCCTACTTCATCTGCATACCGGACAACTCCTGCTCAGACTCCTGAAACTCCCGAAGAGCTGCTGCGAATTCTTCGTGTTCTTCCACTGTGGCACCGCTGCCGTTTTCCAGCGTATATTTCGCAACGTCTTCCAAAGGCCACCCATCTGTCAGCTTTCTTGCGGCACCACGCAGTTCGAAGTAGTTAAAAGTAAATTGCGTCCCATAGTTGAACAGTTGTGTTGTGATCTCCTCACCGTAGTGCTGTTTGACGAGCGTTAGCTCTATGTAATTTTCATCATAGAATAAGTCTTCTGCTTCAACCTCGTCCTGCTCCAGCTCCTCGCCGTACTTTGTCCAGG
>CAVEIY010000280.1:0-3657 GCA_963615825.1 Flexilinea sp. | reverse complement strand
GCTGCGGCCCCTTCATGCATCCCCAAGAATGTCTGCGGACTTTTTTGACAGTCTGTCTTTGTTGAACGGAATCCCTTCACGGGATTCCGTCAACAAAGTCTCATACTCGCGCTGCGCACGCTTCGCAACGTACAGCCTGCGTGGATACACGCAGCTGCAGCGATGATAAAGGTTGCAGGCATTGCAGATGAAGGGCGTATGGAGAAGCTTTGGACAGGTTTCCTCTGTCCTGGTGAAGCTCTTCTTCTGCACTTCCGCATGCCGGCGAACCTCCCGTGAAACGGTCGTTGGATCTTTGCCAATTCGGAGGGCAATCGCCCTGAAGGTCATGCCACACCTCAGACATTCCTGGATTTCGAGCCGTTCCTGTAGTGTCAGGTGCTTGTTTTCTTTTTTCATTTAGTTTGGGACCTCCTTTCCCAGACTAAATGCTACTCTTTTTTCTTCCCAGACTAAATGCTGCTTTAAATGCCACGGTGGCTTTTACTTTGGGAATTCACGCCTACAAAAAAGCTTGAAAAAACTTTCAAAAACGCTTGCATTTTTGAAATCCATGCGTTATAATAAACAAGCGCTTGAGAAAGCGAACGGGGCATTAGCGCAGTTGGTAGCGCACAACACTGGCAGTGTTGGGGTCAGGAGTTCGAGTCTCCTATGCTCCACCACCAAAGGACTCAGATATTGATACAATGTCTGAGTCCTTGTTTTTGCATTTAATTTGCTTCTGTATTGCATTATCGCACTAAACAAGCGGGATATAGCCCTCAACACGGTGTAAATCTGCAAGCGTCTGCTTTTTGCTTGCAAGCAGAAAAAACGGTTCACCCTTCCCAATCGCTCCCAAAGAGCGTTAGACTACTCAAAATGCCGTTTCTGGCCCCAATTTGCACCCCCCTCAGCAATAGCGAACACTGTGTTCGGGTAGTAACGTTACTCCGTACTGAATTAATCGTAACAGAGTATCTCAAAAAGTACCTTCGGCAAAACGAGCCATGGGCAAAGAGCAGACTGTGGCTCCCTGTTTTCGGCGTTTTCCTGCCTGTGCGGTGGGGCGTGCGGGTGCTATTGGGCAAGCGGAAGCAGATCAACCTGGCGCATAGGCAGTAGGATGAGAATACGGCACGGGTTCTTCGTGCCGTCTGCGTCAGACCGCCGTGGTTTTTCGAGATGTGCCACGGTCGCGGTTAAACGAACACACAGTAAAAGTTGCCGTTTTCCTTACAAGCATATTGCGAACATATGTTCTGATATGATATAATCGCAGTACAGTTTCTTGTTATTCCACAGCAGAAGGAGAGGCGGAGCGAGTGTATCACGACGCGGACAGGGAAGAACGTAGTAGCATGATTGAGATGATGGAAGCAGAGTACGATAGCTTGGGTGAAATGACGGAAGCAGAGTACGGCGTCTTGGGCGAGGCGGCGGAAGCGGAATACGGCATATGCGACCTCCTGGATGAGAACATCCCCTCGCCGCTGGAAACGGATAATGCGGGAGAGACGCTTGTCCTTCCGGAGATACAGGACATGACGGAGTACATCCGTCGGCATTATGAGCAGGAAATCATGAAGAAACTGGCATGGCGGCTTCGCTGGGAGGAGCTGTGCGTCGTGTCAGACGGCAAATACTATCAGGATCTTCCCTGGACGGGTTCCGAGGACTACGGCGAGAAAGTGTCGCTGCCGGATCCGGAGGACGTAATCCCGAAAGACTTTGACGATCCGCGCTTCGCGGACGAGAAGACCCGCTACGCCACCCTACAGCCGAAAGAGGTAAAGATCGTGTTTGCGAGCTATTACCGCGTTTCGGAATGCTGCGTGGAGGCGCGGCTGACGGTGGAGGCGCAGGTCGAAATCCGATGGAGATTCCTCGGAAAAACCGTACCGCAGCGCTATGACGTGGATATGTGGTTCGACATGGAAGGAGATATGAACGGCGAGATCTGCCAAATCGCGCTTCATCGCTATCGCAGTGAAGCGTCCGGCGTCAAGCTTGACGAGTATCTGGTGCCTGTCTTTCACTGGGAGGACATAGAGGAGGAAGCGGAGCGTATCATTGCGGATCTTGTGCCGGAGGGACTGAGCGATCCATCGCGGCTGCGCCCGTATCCGTTTGCGGAGCGTCTGGGGCTGAAAATCGTCTCGCTCCCGCTGTATAAGCGTCCGAAGACGGCCAGTATTCTGTTCTTCGGCCCGGGAGATGTGCTAACGGGCTCGAGCGCGGACGCGCCGTCGGTTTCCGTGGCTGTTGAAGCAAATACCATCGTGCTGAACAGCCATCTTTCCTGCAGGGAAAAGGACGCGATTTTCCATGAGTGCTTTCACTATGTAGAGCATCGGCTCTTTTTCAAGCTCCAGCAGCTCCACAACAACGATATCACCGCCATCGGCAGATGGAGACCGGTTACACTGAAGGAGGGCAGGCGCAGCCCCATCGAGTGGATCGAATGGCAGGCGAATGTAGGCAGCCAGTGTCTGCAGGTACCGCAGGCGCTGCTACGTAAGTGCGTCAATGAAGCCCTGAACGATATGAAGAATATCCGTCTGCACATGGGATATCGTCTTCAGATTATTGGAAAACGGCTGGCGAGGGAATTCGACGTATGGAATTACCGGCTGCGCAACCGAATGATTCATGTGGGCTACAGCGCCGCCCGGGGTGCACTGAATTACGTGGGGGACGGCTATATTCAGCCGTTTGCCTTTGATTTGAGCAAGTGCCACGGCGGGCAGACCTTCGTGATCACACCGAATGAGATGATCGCGGAGTACGTCCGAAACGAAGCCTTCCGCGGGCTCATCGATACCGGTCACTATATCTACGTGGACGGGCACATCTGCATCAACGACCCGGAATACGTTGTTTTGTCGAACGGCAAGCTCCTTCTGACTCCCTGGGCCAATCAGCATGTGGATCAGTGCTGCCTGCGGTTTGTTCGCACCTACCATCGGGACAGGAAAACGCACTATGTCTTTGGTCAGCTCAACAGCGACGAGGAATATAATGGGCGCAGTCTGTCCATGTCAGCGTCGGAGAGGGCTCCGCGCCTGTACGAGCAGGCTGTTGCAAGAGCCCAGCTCATCCAGTCACTGCCCGCAAGCTTTCATGCGGCGTTTGCCATGCTCATGGATGCGAAGGGGATTACGGTAGAAAAGCTGGCGGAGGAAACCATGCTGTCGGAGCGCAGCATCACCCGATACCGCAATCGGGAGCAGGACAGCTTCTCGGCAGATACGGTAGCGATTCTCTGCCTGGGTCTGAGCCTGGATCCGATTCTAAGCTTCGCGATGATGGAAAAGGCGGGTATCCATTTGCGCGATACGCCGGAAGACCTGACGCTCAAGGCCGTGCTGATGGGGCTGCACACGACGCCCGTCATGCAGGTCAGGGCGTATCTGAACGAAATCAATTATCCGAGGATCAGGCTTTGGCCTCAACAACAGTGAAACAGCAAACACATCTTTCAGCGAAGCGGCCGGAGACGTTTCCAAACGGAGACGTCTCCGGCCGCTTTTTTTGTTTTTGGAGAATGAGCGACGTTCTCCGGGCAAGTGCGGAAACAAACAGGGTGACAGCTGCTGTCACCCCACGGAAAGCGGTTCAGAGAAAAAACTCTCTCTTTCAGCTTCTCCCCAAAGAGATGCAGACATCCATCCG
>CAVEIY010000279.1:0-3809 GCA_963615825.1 Flexilinea sp. | reverse complement strand
GACGAAGGCTTGCTGGATTCTGCGCTGTCGGCTCCATTCCAGAGCTTCGACAATACGGACGTTTATCCGTCTTTACAGCAAAAGGCGGCTCGTCTCTGCTTTGGATTGGTCAAGAACCATCCCTTTGTGGACGGAAATAAGCGCATCGGTGCGCACGCCATGCTGGTGTTTCTGGCGGTCAACGGTGTGGAGTTGACATATACTCAGACAGAGCTGAGCGGCATCATTTTGCAGGTGGCGGCCAGCGAGAAGGAGTACCCTGACCTGCTGGACTGGCTGGTTCGGCATCAGAACTAAGTACGAAAAAATTATCTGTATTATATCGGGGCTTCAACGCGAGAATCGTCGAAAACTGTCGAGTTTTCGAAAAGAGCTGCGGCGATAGAGGTTATCTTAGCTTTCTCGCATTCGAATCAACACAAGGAATCCCATTAGAGTCCTTCTGACGTACGGCACGTGCCAAAAGTCGGGAAGCGACCCTAATGGGACTCTTTTTTTGCGTCTTGTTTGGGTATGCTCTAACGGGACACCTTACAGGTACGGCAGGGCGAAGATATTACCGTTGGTCCTGATGAACTGCTCCGGTACGGCGAAGCGCTCCAAGTAGATCTGAACCTGTTCATCGGTCAGGCTTTCAAAGTGGTCACTGTCAGCAGGAGCCGCACAAAGGAAGAAAGTCCCTGCCACGATGTCGTAAATAGCTCCATTGCTGTCCCGCAGCACACGGTTCAGCGGCAGGTTCAGCAGCTTTCCCTCATCGTTGCAGATTAGGGCAATCGGTTCCTCGAAAGGGTAAACCGCCTGAATGGTTCCGCCGACAATCTGCTGCATGGAAGCAAGGGAACCGTCGATGTTCTGCACGACCGGTTTCTTCTTGGGCTCTACAATAACAACTTGCATGAGCTATCCCCCTTACGCAATGACAAAACGCCGCGTGGTGGTGCTGCGGCTGAACTGATTAAACAGATCTGCGTGCGTCAGCTTGAAGGCGGCGCTGTCAAAACGGTTCGTAATGATGGTTTTCCACGTAATGAGGTAGTCCTTTCCGGACAGCACATCCGTGTTCTTTGCCAGCATTTCAGCTTTCAGAGAATCTTCAATGGCCGCGATAGAGGACTTCACCTCAGCTTCCATGTCTCGCAGTTCCTTTAACTCTTTGACCTTCGCGTCGATCTCGTAAATACTCATCAGTAAAGCATCCTTTCATACAGTAATTCTTCAATTTCATCGGTAGAGAATCCTACATCCAGCAGCTCGTCAATAGAACTCGGCTCGTACCCGTAGTAGGCGGCGACGCCTTTCAGCGTGTCCAGATATTCCTGTTCGGTCCTGTGCTGCTGCGGGACGGTTCTCCTCTGCACGGGATACAGCGAAAAGCTGCTCCATGGGCAAAGCAGGTTCGCAGCATCAAAAGAGGCCCTTTCCATCTGCCCAGTGGGACGGAGCTTCAAAATATCTCCGCAGTTCAGCTCGACGCGCTCCGGCTTGCCGGTGGGCAGATGCAGCCGTTTCAGTGCACGGTTCAAGATATCCTCGGTGGACGCATACAGGTACAGGCCGCAGTGGGGGTAGTAATAGAGACACAGCGGATTATCCCCTTTCACGAAGTACAGATTCTCGCGCTGATCCAGCACGGTGAATGTAAAAGAGCCCTCGACCGCTTCCGCCATGTATTTAAGGCTGGAAAAGTCGAGGGCGTTTTTCTGTTCAATAAGCTGGACGGCCGCGTAACTGTCCGTCTCGATCCTTGTTTTCGGCAAGTGTTTAGTGCGGCGAAGAATGCCGTCATTCCAGAGAAGACCGTTGTGCGCAAGGGCGAACGGCTTGTTTTCTGCGTAGCCAAGGAACGGGTGGTTGTTTCGGTTCTTCCGCGCATCGCCCTGCGTGGTCATACGGGTATGCCCCATGATGGCTCTGCTGTCTGCCGGAATACAGAACCGCATCCGGTGTGCCTCTATGGGGCGCTTGTAGATACTCAAATGCCGATGGGAGCAGTACGCGATGCCGGTGGCGTCTGTACCGCGCTCTTCACATTCTGTCGCCAATACGGAGAGAATGCGGCTCTTTTCCTTGGCGCTGAATTGATTTCTGCTGTCGATCAGACCGAATAAGCAGCACATTTAAACCTCCGCCTCGCTTTCAATCGGCTCGTTGACGTACAGGCGACGCTCCTTCAAATACTGTACCAGCTCGGGCTGTGTGCAGCCGGAGACAAAGGTCGTCCAAGACATCGCCTTGACCTGCTCATCCGACATGAAAAGAGCCACGTCACAGATCCGGTCAAGGAGCTGTAATGTGGCGATGAGCGTGTTGTATTTGAGCGTTCCACGGAAGATGCGGAATTCAATGGTGTTCTTGTTGGTGAGGTTAACACTGGTGTAGCGACCGGCGTGAGCACTCTTCTTGGCGTGGTCCAAAAGCTCCTTCGGCTGATCTTTATAGCCATAACGGGCGGCCCACTGGTCGAGCTGGCTCTGCGTTCTTCGTGAGAACTTCAAAAGCTCTTCCCAGTTTTTCTCAAAGAAGTAGAGGACTCTGGCAATCACGACGTCCTGCTGTGCTTCTGTTTCACCGAAGGCGTTGCGGTTGACGTGAACGTGAAGTCCGCAGGTGCCCGCCTGATGGCTGGTATAGCCCATCTGCACGGTCTTCCGCAAGATGGCCGCCCACGGCATTTCCGACTGATGATAGGAAAGCGTCATGGGATGTGTGACCATCTCAAAGCCGTCGTCCAGTGAGCCGTCATGCTTGCAGTAAAGGTTTTCCAAGCCGTTGCCGTTGGCGATGGACATGACCGCGGCGGCGTTGTCGTCGTCTTCACCGGCACCATCCACTTCCAGCTCTACGCCGAAATAGCGATTACCGTCCCCGCGAAATAGCGGCTCGGGCTTGTAATAGTAGTCCTGGATCGGCTTGCGGGAAGTACGGCTGGTGTAGCAGTCATAGCAGAACGGATACTCGTTGCCGTCACTCTCACAGGCATAATAGGCCTGGCTGATGCGGATAAGGTCGCCGCAGTTGTGACAGTTTGTGTAGTGACGGTCATAGCAGTCCTGACAGAGCGGCGTGGATTCATCTCCGGCGTTGTCGTCCCGCCAGATGCGATCTCCGCAGTGGGAGCAGAGCATCGTTGTTTCTTCAGCGCAGCTCTCGCATAAGGGGCTTTCGTTCATCCAGATAGGGGTGGTCAAAATCGTTTCTCCGCAATGGCGGCAGGTGTAATGTTCAGTCATCGTTTTCGTTCTCCTTTGTAAAATAGTCGATCGCTGCACAGAGCAGCGCGGCGGCAGCGGCCAGCAAAATTTCAATGATGTTGTTGGTATTCAAGTTCTGATTATCCTTGGTGATCTTCTCCCTTCCTGTCCCTGCGTCATTTAGGCCAACACGGTCTTTCGCAGCAGAACGCCGACGATCTCCGCTAAAACCGTGCGGATGAGACGCAGTAAGTGGTGCAGCATAGTCATAGTCTCCTTTCGCATTTTTCTTGTGTTTTTCGCTGATTTGCAGCTTGCGGAGCAGAAAATCCATCATTTTCTCTGCAAAACTGAAAAAGAGCCAGAGCCCGTGATCGTCGAGGATCTTCGGGCTCTGGCTCTTTCTCTTACTAATAATATACGGTCGAGATGTGAGAAATAACGCTAAATGGGACGAAAGGGGACAACAAGGATATAAGGCTTTATGCCAATTACAACATAGGAGGTTTTTATGATGACAAGATATGATGACCGCTACGATGAGTTCGGCTATGAGCGTGAGGACTATGATGGCACGCTGGAACTCAATGAGTATTTGACACCCCGAGAGGTGAT
>CAVEIY010000278.1:0-3921 GCA_963615825.1 Flexilinea sp. | reverse complement strand
CAGCGCCGGTATGATGAGCAGTATGATACAATGGAGCAAATTGAAACGCAGATTGATGATGTAAAAGCTCAAATTCTAAGTATTCAGCAGGAAAAAATCTCTGGCGATAACATCTACCAGCTCCTGTTGGCATTTGACGAAGTATATGGCTCTGCTACCGAAGCTGAACAGAAGGAGTTCATGCAGGCATTCATCGAACGCATTGACCTGTACCCAGAAAAGCAGAAGGACGGCAACTGGATCAGGAGCATTGTGTTTGCATTCCCCGTTCCGGTGAACGGTCAGGAAGTGAAAGAACTTTCCTTGGAAAATGAAACAACAGTCGAGACGGTTGTGAGGCTAAGCCGACAACGGATCTGATATCAGCCGACTATTTTCAGATCTTAGAGTTACTCGATTCTATCTCAGAGCATTATATAACTACTCTAATTTTTTCTGGATAAAGGGCAGGTAAAAATCAATAAATAAGAGGGTCGAATGACATAGATACCGTGGATTTACTGATTAACGCGATAACAGCATCATATGCTGATTCAAGCACCGACAAAAACGGTCGATATCGTTCGTGGGAACACTGCTATTCATGTTTCACAAGAGCACGTAGAACTAAGGATATAGACTTCGATTATTTGAGTCTACAACTAGCATTTTACTTAGCCAGCTGGGGGATGTATCGCGGGTCATCATTTTTATTGCAAAAGGATTATAGAATACATATTCCAGCTGTAAAAGAACTATTGAGCGAAAAATACGATACATTGGCCGGAATTGAATGTATAGCTTTTAAACAGGATAGCAGCAAGAAGTCACTTCGTGAAATTAGTATCTTCTTGAATTCATACTATGCTGGGATTAGAAGTGAAGTAAAAAAGCAAGAAACCAAGAGCCAGCTATCCTATACGCTCATAACAAAAATATTACTAGGCACATTAGGGTGTGTTCCAGCATATGATAGGTTCTTTATCGCAGGTATCAAAAGCCAAAGAATCGCATCAGGAAGCTATAATGTTAAGTCCATTATGCAGCTTGTCAATTTTTATGAGAACAACGCAGAGCAATTAGAACGTGCCAGAAAGAAAATGAAAGTGGAAGGTATGCTATATCCACAGATGAAAATGCTCGATATGGGTTTTTGGCAGATCGGTTCTGAGTTAAATGCTCGTGTATAGTAAATGCTGCGTATTTTTCGAGCAATCGAGCTACGTTGAAACGTTAGCCCTCCTGAAGCGAGCTTCCCGCCCGCAATCATAACATCAAGCCCCCGCTGCATCGCATTTCTGCAACGCAGCGGGGGCATTTTCTATTCTTTAATCGTCCAGCGTTCCATTCTGATGCTGCCGCAGCAGAACTTCCTCCCGAAGCAGCCGTCCCTGATCCAGCAGTCCGCGCACCTGGCTCAGATCGTCCTCCTGCAAGGCGTCCCGGAACACGGTCAAATTATGGAGCAGCGTATTGATCTCCCGGAGCAGCGGCCCCTTATTCATATGGAACAGCGACGTCCACATATCCGGGTCCAGCTTGGCCACGCGGGTCATATCCTGGAAGCTGCCTGCGGTAAAGCCCAGGGTCAGTGCCGAAGTCGGGCTTTTAATGTACGCAGAGGACACCACATGTGCCAACTGAGAGGTATAGGAGATGATGGTATCATGACGCTGGGGATCGGTTACCTCAATCCGGGTAAAGCCAATGGAGCGTGCCAAAGTCTCCAGCGTTTTCTGGGCCTCCGGGTCCGTCAGCGCCGTCGGAGTGATGATATAGCTGGCGTTCTTATACATATCCACCTCGGAATTGGCAAAGCCAGCCGTTTCCTTGCCCGCCATGGGATGGGTGCCAACATAGTGAATTCCATGGTCATAATACAGCTGATCCACCGCTGCCACAATGGGCGCCTTTACGCCGCAGATATCTGCCACAATGGAGCCGGGGCGAAATTCCTCCACATGGCTCGTCAGATAATCCAGCGTAGCCTGAGGCGGCAGCGCAATAAACGTGACGTCCGGCTCACTGAGGTCCGTCAGTTCTTCGTCGATGGCCCCCACAGACAGTGCAAACTCCACCGTCTTATGGTTTCGGGTGGTACCCAGCACCTTATGGGGCGTGTAATGATGAAAGGCACGGCAAAGGGAACCGCCGATGAGTCCCATGCCCACCACTGCAATTTTCATAGTATGTTCCTTCCTTCCAAAGGGTTTGCTCGGAATAAAGACAGTTTATCACGTTAATGTGCAGAAGTCAATATGGTTTCGCGGAATTCTCCTCAGCCCAGAAGCACCAAGCCCAGCGATACCAGCGGCAGGGTAATCAGGCAGGCAATGGTGGTCATCATCACGGCGCACACGGCATAATCGCCGTCGGAGCCGTTGTTCTTCGACAGCATCGCCACCATATTGATGGCCGGCAGTCCAGTCAGGAATGTCATGGTGCCCGCCATATCTGCCGGCACCTGGCACAGCTTCATCACCAGGAAGAACACCAGGGGCAGCACCAGCATTTTCAGACCAATCTCCGCATACAGCTCCCCACACCGAAGGACCTTACGCACATCGGTCATAGATAGCATGCCGCCAATATACAGAAGCGACAGCGGCATACTGGCCGCGCCCAGCTTCGACAGTGTCGTGGTAAGAAGCTTCGGCAGATGGACATTCAGCAGCACCAGAACTGTTGCTCCCAAAATCGCCACCAGCGCCGGACTGAGGAGGTTTTTCAGATTTTTCAGCGAAATCTTCTCCTTATGCTCGGACACCGGTTTGGTCAGGGAAACGCCATAGGTCCAGAACAGCCCCTGATCCAAAATCGTAAACAGCGAGATGTACAGCAGAGCCGTATCAGGATACAGCTCCACCACCAGCGGAATGCCCATAAAGCCCACGTTTCCAAACATGACAATGGCCCGGAACACATGGCCCCGGTTCCCTTTTAGATGAAATACCTTTTCCAGCCCTATGGACAGGAAAAACAGCATGAGATATAGGGCAATGGCCAGCGGGATCACCAACAGACTTTCCGCCAGCCCCTGTCTTGTGGCGCCCTCAGCAGTATTGATAAAGATGTAGGCCGGGAGTGCCATCCGCATGACCAGCTTCGACACACTGCCCAAAGAATGCTCATCCAGAATTCCAAAGCGTACCGCTAAAATTCCCAGGACAATCAGAATTAAAAAGATGCCAATCTGATTGAGTACAATAAAAAACTGTTCCATAATTTCTCCTCGTCTTTTGTTTTCTCTTTCATGATAAACGTATCTGCCAGGGATGTCAAGTCCGCGCATGGCAAAAGCCCCGGCCCATAAGGACCAGGGCTGAACCTATGAAAATTACTGCTTGGATTTGCCCAGATACAGCTCCTTCACCTGCTCATTGGCCAGCAGCTCCGCGCCGGTACCGGTCAGCGAGATGCGGCCCGTTTCCATGACATAGCCGTAATCCGCTACCTTCAGCGCCATGTTCGCGTTCTGCTCAATCAGCAGTACCGTCGTGCCTTCTTTGTTGATCTGCTGAATGATATCGAAGATGCCCTGCACAATGATCGGCGCAAGACCCAGCGACGGTTCATCCATCATAATGATCTTCGGCTTTGACATCAGCGCACGCCCCACAGCCAGCATCTGCTGCTCGCCGCCGGAAAGGGTGCCGGCTGCCTGCCAGGAGCGCTCTTTCAGGCGCGGGAACAGGTTGTACACCCGCTCGATGTCGTCATTCAGCTTATCCTTTCTCAGATAAGCGCCAATTTTCAAGTTTTCCAGCACGGTCATATCCGGGAATACATGACGGCCCTCGGGAACCAGCGTGATGCCCTTGGACACAATATCCGTGGTTGCCTGCCCCAGAAGCTCTTCGCCGTCCAGGGTAATAGAGCCGCTGCGGGCCTTTACCAGGCCAACAATGGAGCGCAGTGTGGTGGATTTACCGGCGCCGTTTG
>CAVEIY010000277.1:0-4150 GCA_963615825.1 Flexilinea sp. | reverse complement strand
GGCACCCAGTTCTGGAATCAGGGAAGGACCCAGGAGATCAAGGATCGGGTCCTGCATCTGTAAAATTTGCGGAGCGGCGAAAGCCGCTCCGTTTTCTATTCCATATAGAAGCTGAGAGGCAATGCGTGCCGTCCTGAGCCCCTACGGACAGGGGACGGCTTTTTCTTAAATACAGATCGTTTTTGCGGCTGAGACGTATGCGTAGGGCATCCCACAATACATATTTGGAAAAGCCAGATGAAAACGCCCCGAAATCCTGCGATTTCGGGGCGTTGAGTTAGTTTATGAGAGCGTTATGTGCTCTTACTTGGAAACGACGTACCAGTCGCCGTCCTGTGTGACGGTGCATCCTGCGCCAAGGACTACTTCGCCTTCGCCAGAGGTGGATTCAGCAGGATTGTATTTGTAGAATCTGCCACCATTGACGGTGATCTTTGCGCTGGAACCATCCTTGCAGTTCAGTGTCCATTCAGGAGTAGCGCACCGGAAGGTACCGCC
Organism: Flexilinea sp.; assembly: GCA_963615825.1. Taxonomy (GTDB): domain Bacteria; phylum Bacillota; class Clostridia; order Oscillospirales; family Oscillospiraceae; genus HGM13006. Next base: position 3,652 of record CAVEIY010000277.1, on the reverse strand, counting down.
GTTGATAATGATCTGCGCGGTATCGTCCGCATAAATCAAATCATACTGCTTGGAATCACCGGTGATCTGCTGGGCAAAGTCACCGCTGTCGATGATTACGGTACTATTGTTCACTGCATAAACTGCTATCGCATAACGGCCAGCTTCAACTGCGTACACAGTAGTAGCCTTAATCGTGGTTGTACCACCCGTTACATGAATAGCACCATGTTCACCGCTAGCCTGGATATTTCCGGTAACTTCATGAGTACCGCTGGTGTACTCTACACGGGTCAACCGAGTTGCCGCGTTGGCATCATAGTCAGGGCCGAAGCTGTCGGATTCCACAGATGCCTGTGTTGCATTTACAATCAGCCCCAAATCTTTGATTGTAGGGGAAGATAACTTTTTTGTATCATTCGCTTCATTACCAACGCTTGTCGGCATATAAAGGACAATGGCTTGAGGAATGCTTTCGGCTCCAGCATCGAGAACTGTCCAATCCTTACTCAGTTGAGCCTTTTTTGCCAAGGCATGTTCGTTACCCGCAACTGCCTCGATAGCGGCGTCACGATTTTCAAAGGCAGACTCCGTTTCAGTAAGGCCAATCTTCAGATATTTGTCAAGATAAAAGGTCTTGCCAGCGGAGTTCTTGCCGCCTATCTGATTGTAATTGTTTGTCTCAACTTCATACTTCAATGCAAGTGTACCTTTGTTGACTACTTTCAAATAAACAACTTCGGTATGGCCGGGTTCCCAGAGAGCTTCGTTATTAAAGAGATGTGTTTCTTCGGTTGCTTCAGCCCAAGTCTTCATATCTGTGCTGTACATAAGCTGGATTTTTAGTTTACCGGACTGAATTTTGTTGATCCCTGTGGACGCCGTGTCGGTAAACCACGCAAAGGTGGTGCCGATGAGCATGACCGCGCACAGTACGATAGCGACTACGCTGCCGATCAATGCCCGTTTGGTGGATTTGTTTGTCATTGTTTGTTTACCTCCCTGATTTTTCTATTTTCCTGGACTATGTAAACACATTTTCTGTGATCACACCACGGTAACAGAACAATGCTGCTCTGTTTTCTTATTCACCACAATAAAGATGTTATTAAAATTATAGCACGTTGTCCGGGAAATACAAGTATGAATTTCGCATATTTTGCCTTTTTTAGGGGGGACAAGGCGATAAATGGTCCGAAGGAGCAGATGCAGGCGAAATAAAAACAGGATGCCCTGAGATACACAAAAAATTTGCCTTATGGAGCGTGCAAAATGAAAAATCCCCGAAATCCGGAGATTTCGGGGACTTGACCTGATACTTTGAAGAAAAAGTTCGGGAATCAGCGCTTGCTGAACTGAGGAGCCCGACGGGCGGCCTTCAAGCCGTACTTCTTTCTTTCCTTCATTCTGGGGTCACGGGTCAGGAAACCGGCGGCCTTCAGAGAAGCGCGGTACTCGGGGTTGACGGTCAGCAGGGCGCGGGCGATGCCGTGACGGATAGCGCCGGCCTGGCCGGAAACGCCGCCGCCGCAGACGGAAACAACAACATCGACCTTGTCAACCAGTTCAGTGGTGACCAGGGGCTGACGAACGACCAGCTTCAGGGTCTCCAGACCGAAGTAATCGTTGATGTCGCGGCCGTTGATAATGATGGAACCGGTGCCGTTCTCGTAAACGCGAACGCGGGCGACGCTGGACTTACGACGGCCGGTGCCGTAAAAATACTTCTTCTTGCTCTCGTACATACTGTGTTACCTCCAATTAGTCCAGAGTCCAGGCTTCGGGCTTCTGGGCGGCATGAGGATGCTCAGCACCCTTGTACAGGTGCAGACGGGTCATGCAGGTGCGGCCCAGAGTGTTCTTGGGCAGCATGCCCTTGACGGCGACTTCCATGGCGTAGTCGGAACGGTTCTCCATCATGGTGCGGGCCTTGGTTTCCTTCAGACCGCCGATCCAGCCGGATACGCGATAGTAGACCTTCTGCTCGGGCTTCTTGCCGGTCAGAACAGCCTTGTCGGTGTTGATGATGATGACATTGTCTCCGCAATCAACGTTGGGAGTGAAATCGACCTTGTGCTTGCCGCGCAGCAGGTTAGCAGCGATCACAGCGGTACGGCCCAGGGGCTTGCCGGCTGCATCGATGATATACCACTTGCGCACCACGGTCTCCTTCTTGGCGAGGGTAGTGGACATATGGGTTCCTCCAATTTTTTTGGTAAAATATTTTGACATTTTCGTGTGTTTGAAGTACAATAGTTTCAAACCGCTTGACTTTTATACCATAAGAAAATTCAAATGTCAACACCCTTTTTGAAAAATTTTATGCAGTATATGATAAGCTCCTGAATTCTTCAAAATGCTCCTGAATACTCTTGAATGCTCACTTGCGGTTTTAGCTGATTTTTGAAGGAAATGATGACAATGCAGAGACTTGTGGGCCTGGTCCGCCGGTGTGTGGAAGACTACTCGATGATCGAAGACGGAGATAAAATTGCCGTGGGCGTTTCCGGCGGCAAGGATTCTCTGGTGCTGCTGAAGCTGCTGGCGGCCCTGCGGGGGTATCACAATAAGGACTTCCAGCTGGAGGCCGTCACCATCGACATGGGTCTGGGTATGGATTACAGCGGCATCGCCGAAATGTGCCGGGAACTGGATATCCCTTATACCGTGGTCAAGACGGAGATCGGCCCCATTATTTTTGACTACCGGAAGGAAAAGAATCCCTGCTCCATGTGCTCCAAAATGCGCCGGGGCGCTCTGAATCAGACGCTGGTAGAAAAGGGCTTCAATAAGCTGGCCCTGGGGCACCATTATGACGACGCTGTGGAAACTTTTATGATGAGCCTCATCTACGAGGGACGCATCAGCTGCTTCCAGCCGGTGACCCACCTGGACCGCACGGGCATTACCCAGATCCGGCCCATGCTCTATATCCATGAGAAGACTGTTGCCGCCTTTGCCCAGAAAGAAAACCTGCCCGTGCTGCAAAACCGCTGCCCGGTGGATAAGCACACCAAGCGGGAGGAAATCAAGGACCTGATCTATGATCTGGTGAAGACCTATCCGGATCTGAAAGAGCGCATCTTCGGCGCCATGCAGCGCTATCCGCTGGAGGCTTGGGAGCCCCATGGGCGGTACAAGCGGCCAAAAGAACCGGACGATCTGGAATTTTAGGGAATGATTTCCAGAAAATAGGGGAAAGCTTTCTCCACAACCGGAAGGAGGAAGCAATATGGTAAAAGGAATTTCCCGGCAGGTGATCCTGGTGCCCAGCCCGGACAAGGAGCTGTTTGACCAGGCCATCTTTATTCTCAAGGACAACGCTGTCTCCCAGGGGGTCAGTGATGAGGCGCTCATTAAAGAAGCGCAGCAGGTCATGCGTTCCGGCGGACGGAAAAAGCGGAGTCCGGTTCTCTACAGCGTATTCTGGGCCGCCTGCGGGGCTTTGCTTACAGGAATTGCCTGGGTGCTCAGCGTATTTCTGTAGACAAAAAATTTAGAAAGAGAGAAATTCCATGCAGATTGGAAATCTGACAGTAGAAAATCCCCTGTTCCTGGCCCCTATGGCCGGGGTGACGGATTGGGCCTTCCGCACGGTCTGCGCGAAGCTGGGGGCCGGGGTCACGGTGACGGAGATGGTTTCCTCCCGGGCGCTGGTGTATCAGGACAAGAA
>CAVEIY010000276.1:598-4348 GCA_963615825.1 Flexilinea sp. | reverse complement strand
CATGTATCTTACGGCAAAGCGGAATCATCAGGCGGATGCGGTGCTGGGCTTCCGGTCCAAGGATAAGGCGCTGCTGCTGGACCGATTCCAGGAAATCTGCGGCGAAACCATGGTGATGACCGACGACGGCAGCCTGGGAACCCACGGCTTTGTGGCCCAGGGAGTGGCGGCTATGCTGGAGAAAAAGCAGTATGCGGCCGTGATGGCCTGCGGTCCGAAAATCATGCTGAAAACCACCTATGAGGCGGCCAAGAAGGCGGGAGTTCCCTGCTATGTGTCCATGGAGGAGCGGATGGGCTGCGGCATTGGCGCGTGCCTGGTGTGCGCGGTGAAAATCCGGAAGAACGGAGAAGCGGTCATGGGCCATGTCTGCAAGGACGGTCCGGTATTTGCAGGAGAGGATGTGATTTGGGATGACTGATCTGCGCGTCAATCTGGCGGGAGTTGAGCTGAAAAACCCCGTGGTGGTGGCATCCGGCACCTTTGGCTTTGGTCGGGAATTTGCGGATTATTTCCCCCTTGAAAACTTAGGCGGCATCTGCGTTAAAGGACTGACGGTCAAGCGTCGGGACGGAAATCCCAGCCCCAGAATTGCAGAGACGCCCTCCGGTATCCTCAACAGCGTTGGTCTGCAAAATCCCGGAGTGGATGCATTCTGCGAGAAGGAAATGCCCTGGCTCCGGCAGCAGGGCACCAGAATCATTGCCAATATCTCCGGCAACACCCTGGAGGAATATGCGGAGCTGAGCGAGAAGGTTTCTGCCGCCGGGGTGGATCTCATTGAGGTGAATATCTCCTGCCCCAATGTAAAGTGCGGCGGATTGGCCTTTGGTACGCAGCCGGATTCTGCGGCAGCGGCAACCCGGGCGGTGAAGGAGCATGCCACCGTGCCGGTGATGGTAAAGCTCAGCCCCAATGTCACCTCCATTGTGGACATTGCCAAAGCGGCGGAGGATGCGGGCGCCGATGCGCTGTCCCTGATTAATACGCTGCTGGGTATGCGCATTGATTTGAATACCCGCCGTCCGATTCTCAAAAATAATACCGGCGGCCTGTCCGGACCTGCTGTGCTGCCGGTGGCGGTACGGTGCCTTTGGCAGGTGAAAAACGCCGTAAAAATCCCGCTGCTGGGTATGGGCGGCGTCAGTCGTGGTGAGGATGCCATTGAACTGATGATGGCCGGTGCGTCGGCGGTGGCCGTAGGAACCGCCTGCTTTACCGATCCCAGAGCGCCCATGCAGGTGCTGGACGGGATGAAGCAGTGGGCCGAGACGCACGGTGTGACGGAGATTTCCTCTCTGACCGGTACCGTCCAGACCTGGGGGGCATAACGGTGACGCGAATCTATCTGGTACGCCATGGCGAGGCGGAGGGAAATCTCTATCGCCGGATGCAGGGACAGTATAACTCTTCCCTGACGGAGCTGGGCTATCGGCAGGTGGAAGCGGTGGGACAGCGCTTTCGGGAGATTCCACTGGATGCGGTCTATTCCAGCGATCTCTATCGGGCCATGTATACCGCATCGGCGCTGTGCCTGCCTAAGGGACTCCCGCTTCATACCGATCCGCGCTTCCGGGAGGTCCATGTTGGTCCCTGGGAGGAGCTGCCCTTTGGTACGGCCTGGCGAATCAACCCAAAGGAAATGGACGATTTCACCTATCATCCGGACCAGTGGCGGCTGGAGGGGGCAGAAACCTTCCGCCAGGTGGGAGAGAGAAGCTGTGCGGCACTTAGGGAGATTGTCCGGAAGCATCCCGGGGAAACCGTTGCGGTCTGCGGACACGGCTACCTCATTACGGCAACCCTCTGCGGACTGGTATACGGCTATGAAAACCGGGAAAAGGCCGGCCGCAGCGACAATACCGCAGTGACGCTGCTGGAATGGGATGGGGACCAGATTCGGGTGGTATTCCAGAACGACAGCAGCCATCTGGAGCGGGAGCATTTGACCCGTAGTCGCTGGAAACCGGAGCACGGATTGGCGGATCTGCATATTGCCCCCATGGGAAACGAGGTGGAGCAATATATCCGCTATCGTCAGGACGCCTGGGAGGTGGTCTACGGCTCGTTGAAGGGCTTTGACGGCCCCGGCTTCTGGATGGATGCCCAGCGAACCATGGGGAGCGACCCCAACGCCATGGTGGTGGGCTATCTGGACCGGACCCCGGTGGGCATGATCCAGCTGAGTCCGGATCGGGACAGCCGCAAGGGCGTGGGATATATTCCGTTCCTGTATCTCCGGGAGGCATACCGGCACAAGGGCCTGGGCATTCAGCTGGTGGGCCATGCGGTGAGCTTTTATCGGAAGCTGGGACGGACCAAACTTCAATTGTCGGTGGCGCCCACCAACGAAAAGGCGCTGGGCTTTTATCATAAGTTTGGCTTCCGCGAGGTAGGGAAGAACCCCGGACGCTTTGGCAGGCTGATTGTCATGGAGAAGGACATTGCGCTGCCGCCGCTGCCGAAGAAGCTGAAAATCATACAGGGAATTTAAAAGGTCCCCCGCAGTCCGAAAAAATCAGACTGCGGGGGAAGCTTTGTGCATCTGGGTATAGAGCATCAGCGGTTGATGACATACAGCCCGACCAGACAAATGATCATACCCAGGATTTTGTTGACTGTAATGGCTTCATGATACAGGAGAGCGCCTACCACAAGCAGCGCTACCGATAAAAACGCGCTTTGCACAATGGATGCGGTACTGACACCCCAACCGTTTTTGTATGCATAAATGAATCCGACTTCAAGTCCCACAACGGAGAGACCCAAAAGGAACGGAGCGACATTTAGCTTGCGGTATTCTGCTAAAAGATTTCTGCCAGGGTGCATCACAAAAAACATCACCCCGGAGCAAATTGCGCCCACAAGATAGGTGACGGTCATGGATGCCATGGCGTCCATTTCCTTTGGAACACCCTTGGCACAAATTTGATAGACGATATTTGCGGCGACAATCAGCGCGATGGGCCAGACCATAGACATAAAACATCCTCCTTACAAATAAAAAAGGCAGCCAGACTTTTCAGCCTGACTGCCGGTAGGTGCTCACCCGTGCCATTATCATATAACGGGAAACGAATTTTGTCAATGGTTACTATGCCGGGAAGCGGATTATAGGCTCCAGCAGTCGATATTCTGTGCCCCTGCATATTTCGTAAAAACATCCTTTGCCCGACCAAGCAGGGCGTCCAGATCAATGGCGTTTTCAAAGCAGTAGATCACTACCAATACCCGATTTGTGGCTTCTGTGACCATGGCGCGGGTGGAGTCGGACATAGAGGAGCCGAAAATACCTGCCTGATCGGAGAGCACCAGCAGGTTTTCCAGATCTAGAAAGTCCTTCCCAATGCCCTGGTAGCCTTCTCCGGGACCTGCTTTCCGCAGAAGAATGGGGCCGTCGAGTTCCGCAAGATCATAGGAGCCAACAGATAGTCCGCTTTCCACGGAGATCAGATTGTTGACATCCACCACGGAATTGATATGATAAAGCTCGTCGGCCCGGCGAACCCGACGGAGCAGCGCCTCGGAGGAGACTCGATAGCGGCCCGGATTCCGTCCGAACGCCTTATAAGCGGCGCGGCTGCCGCGAATGCCGGGGATTTCACTCCATTCCTTTCCTGCGATGTTTTCCCGGATCACCGGAAGAACGGTATCGTCCAGATAAGCCCAGAAATTGGGGTCAGGGGGACGAACCTGCGCTTTAAAGGTCAGACAGCCCAGGCGAATTTCCGGGTAGGTTTCGTATAAAGC
>CAVEIY010000276.1:0-588 GCA_963615825.1 Flexilinea sp. | reverse complement strand
GTATAAAGCCGGGTCAATTTGAATGCTGTACATGGGAATTACCTCTTTTTAAAATAATGTTATTTTAGATGCCTTCCCGGTGGGTAATTTTCCCTCCGCAGATGGTCAGCTTTACTTTTCCGGTGAGGGTATCGCCTGCAAACACGGTGTTTCGGCCCTTGGAGCGGAATGTCTGGGGATCCACCGTCCACTGCTCGGCTGCATCAAATACACACAGATCGGCAGCACCGCCAACCTGGAGGGTTCCGGCGCTTAGTCCCAGAATTTCTGCGGGAACGGCGGACATTTTCCGGATCAGCTGGGGGATGGTCAGATAGCCGGGCTTGACCAGATAGCTCAGGCAGGCGGCCAGCGAGGTTTCCAGTCCCACCATACCGCTGGGAGCGTCGGGGAGGGAACGGGCCTTTTCTTCGGCGCTGTGGGGGGCATGGTCGGTGACAATGCAGTCCAGGGTCCCGTCCAGCACCGCTTCCAGAATGGCCTGCCGATCTTCTTCGGTGCGCAGGGGCGGATTAACCCGCGCCATGGTGCCTTTTTTCAGGATTTCCTGCTCGGTATAGATGAAATACTGGGGGCAGGTTTCCGCAG
>CAVEIY010000275.1:3847-4455 GCA_963615825.1 Flexilinea sp. | reverse complement strand
TGCGCGGGGCAGAAATACATCAGCAAGGCCGACGAGGCGCGGCAGGTGGAGGACTGTATCAGATCCGCGACCCCAAGGGCTTTGCCGGGATGCTGCGGTCAATCATTGAGACTGACAGCCTGCCGGAGCTGCCGTTTATGAAGTAGAACGAAAAACCAGGCGCAGCTATGCAGGCCCTGCTCCTGTCATCCCGAATTGTGTAGACACCAAAGAAGCCGTTTCAAAGCTGGTAATCCAGTTTTTGAAGCGGCTTTTTTGCTACAAGGAGGCATACGGCATGGCGAAAAGGAATCATCCATCCAGTCGGGCTGCCCATTCTGATCCCGGTTCGGATAAGGAAAGCAAAAAGAGGGAACAGCCTCCGGGACGCAGAGACTCTGCCCCAAACTGCCCGTTAGACAGTTGCCCAAGGCGGCTTTATGCCGTCACACACGAATCATACGAAAATCGGCTGTATTCCATAGCCATCATACGCTCCTGCGATAAAAAGCAGTTTCATCACTGCGGCCTTTATTGCCGGGGTATTTTTATGGAAAGAAGCAGCCCTCAAGGAGCGACAGCTTTTGCGTTACGCATCAGCCGCCGCTCTTTTTTTGTATCTGTCAGGC
>CAVEIY010000275.1:0-3837 GCA_963615825.1 Flexilinea sp. | reverse complement strand
CTGTCAGGCCGTGCCGGTGCCGCTCTCCGCCCTTTCATTCTGCCTGAAAAGACCTACGCAAAACGAAAGGAGCGATGAGCTATATGAAAAATCAGCACCTGGAAAACCGGGACCCTGCGCCAAAGCGCCGCAAGGCCAGGGACAATCCCTATGAGATTTTCACCGTAGGGTTCCAGACGGAGCATCCCCGCTTCTTTGTCCATTTTATCGACAGTGTGGGAGAAGCGCAATGCCTTGAGATCAGCCGGAGTATATACGCCGCGCTGAACAGATTTGAACTGGATGATCTGTCGTTCCTGAACGAGGTGGACAACCACTACGAACACTCTGAACTGACAGAAAGCTCTTTGCATCAAAGGGCTGCCCGGTGTCCGCAAAGCGTCGAGGAGACCGTGATGGCGCATATCCAGAGCGAGATCCTACATAAGGCCATTGCCGCGCTTCCTGAAATCCAGCGCCGCCGACTGGTGCTGTACTACTTCGGAGACTATACCTGCGAACAGATTGGAGAAATGGAGGGGTGCTCCCATCAGGCGATAAACAGGTCAATCAATACCGCAATCAGCAATTTGAAAAAATTTTTATCTGAGTAGGGTTGCAATTTTGCGCTTTAGTTAGGAAACAGATGAAGAACCCGAAAAAGCTTCCCCTGTGTTCCGCCCTCTGGCGGTAAACGGTGCTGTTCCTTGACAACTGAATACCCATTCATCAGATACTTTCCCATTGTCATTGCGATGAGCATAAGCCGCCGCAGCGGCTGCGCCAGGAGGTATCGGGAGGATGAAGCAGCAAGATCCCACTTTTTATTGTTTGCGTCTTTGTGCTTTTCAGAATCCCGATACGGAGCGAATCACAGCCTGCTGCAAGCATCGGGCAGCTCCCGGTGCGGCCATGACCGGCAATGGGGCGATACTCCTGTCCAGCCACAGTCCGAGCGTGAGATGTGTTTTTCGGCACAAAGCCGTCGCAGGCAATGGGGGCAGCCGTTTGCAGAGAACCTGCCGGGGGTTGAGATACCCGTGGAGCTGATACGCTGTCAGCCGTCTGATGATTTCCCATCCGAAAACCGGGGTGCCGAGGACAAATAGGTTTTCACAAAGATAAAAACTATACGGTCGGACGGCGGATAATCGAACGAGACTACTCTGCCGTCTGACCTTTTACATAAGCGGCATCTGCCGTAAAAGCACGAAAAGGAGGCCATGTATTATGGGGAGAACATATTCACGCGGAGAGATGTATTTCGCAGACCTGGGAAAAGGGATCGGCTCCGAGCAGGAAGGCTTCCGGCCTGTTGTCATTATTCAAAACGATGTGGGAAACAAGCACAGCTCGACTGTGATTGCGGCACCCATCTCCAGCAAGATTGCCAGGAAGCGAAGATTACCCACCCATTACTATCTGGAGGCGGAAAACGGGCTGGAGGAACCGTCCGTGGTGCTCATGGAGCAGGTTCGGACCATTGATAAACGGAGACTGACGCGCTATATCGGAAAGCTGCCGGAGCAAACAATGGCGGGGCTGAATCACGCGCTGGCGGTCAGCGTAGGTCTGGAGGAGCTGCCGATACAAAAGCATATTCTCTGCCTGTGCAGCATCTGTGTCAGAAGCTATTATGACACGGGTGCTTATATTGTGCGGCGCGTTGCCCCCCACGCAACAGAGAAAGAAATCTGCACCTACTGTAACCACCGAAGGGGTTATGATTACAGCATCGTCCCCAAGGACGGTTGAAGGGAGACACTATGGAAACGGTATTTCACTTTGGACAAGACAGTGATCGATTTTTACATGATTTTGAAGAAAAACGAGCGGATCGTGTACTTCAGGAAATTGCTGACCGTCCCGTGGAGGAATTAAAAGCCATCCTTTGCAGTCTGCGGGAGGACCATCGCACCTTTGCGGCCAAGGGAGCCTGAGCTATATAATACCGACAAGAGCCGGGAATATGTGTTTCTCCGGTTCGGAAAGGAGAGCTTGCCATGAAACGGAAAGCAAGAATACAGAGCGGTGAAGATAACAGAGCCGTAGCCATTTACACAAGAAAATCCCGTATTACGAACAAAGGTGACAGTATCGGTGTCCAGTTCAAGCAGAGCGCTGATTACGCTATCAACCAGATGTCCCTGTCTGCGGGATATGAATTTATGAAATATGAGGACAAGGGGCTGAGCGGGTATTATTCCGACAGACCGGATTTTCAGAGACTGCTTCGGGACATTGAAATGGGGAAGATCAAGGCTGTGGCCTGCTACAAGCTGGACCGTATCAGCCGAAAAACCTCCGATCTGATGCGCTTGCTGGAATATTTTGAGCGGCACGATGTGACTCTGTTGGTCTGTTCCAACAATATCAATACGATGAACAGCACCTCCAAGATCATCATTCAGGTGCTTGCCATCATCGCGGAATTTGAACGTGATATTCTGACGGAGCGTATTCAGGATAACCTGATGGAGCTGGCGAAAGACGGACGCTGGCTGGGTGGTGCGACCCCGACGGGATTTAACTCCAAACGGGTGTCCACCGGCAGCGGCAAAAACAAAAGCGCCGTTAGTTTTCTGGTCAGCATTACGGACGAAAAAGCACTGGTCCAGAAGATTTACCGCATCTTCCGAAAAAACCGCTCTATTCAGGCTACCAGCAAGGAGATCAACAAGGAACACAAAACCAAGTTGGGAGCTGAGTTTACGCCGTCCACGATTCGGCTGATTCTAAAGAATCCGATCTATTGCACTGCGGATGAACGAGCGTATCATTACTTTCTGGAGCATGACGGAAACCTCTTTGGGGAGCTTTCCGAATTTGATGGGATGCACGGCATCTCGGCATATAACAAGACCGACCAATGCAAGATTGAGGACGAGGACTCCACTTTTTTCAATCCGAAGTTTTCTCAGCTTCTCACACCGAAGCCTATCAACGAATGGATCATTTCAGTGGGACGGCATGAGGGTTTTATCTCATCCGGAGACTGGATCGAGACACAGCAGCTTTTAGAGGCTATTGCAGAAAAGTATAACCGGCCACACAGGAAAACCAATGCGTTATTATCTGGCCTGATGTACTGCCCGTGCTGCGGAAAGCGGCTCCGTGTCATTTCAGAATCTGACCGCTGGACAAACGGAAAGCCGAGGTTCAAATATGTGTGCCCCGGTGTCCGCAGGAATGAATGTGACTTCAAGGCTGTGGACGGTGTGCTGATGGATGAATATGTTGTGCAGCAGCTTTCTAACCTCAGCAGTCAGCAGAGCGAGTATTACCAGCGCATTTTTGAAGCAAAGCTGGATCGGCTGATCCGCTCTGACCAGAGCGAAGAGGAATATCGAAACACGAAAAAGGCAATCGTAAGACTGGAAACTGCAATTTCCACGCAAGTCCGAAATATGCGGGAAGCGCAGGAATCCCTGCGGAAATATATTGAAGCAGACATACAGGAGATGTCCACCGAGCTGGAACGTCTGCAGGCCGCGATTCACCGCATGGACGAGACCCAGGCAGGAAATCAGTTCATAATACACGAATTGTCCGTGATAAAGAAACGGCTGCTGTCTTTTGCGGAATACGCAAAAGACGCACAGCCGGATGAGCTGGTCACGCTGATCAACACCGTTGTTGAACGGATTTATGTTACGACAGAAGGCGATAAGCGCATCTGTCAGATATTCATAAAAGGCTGCACCACGGAGGACTACTCCGGTCTATTCGGCGCAGCCGATTACATAGCACAGAACACCGTGCAGCCCCTTACGGGCGACAATCCAGCGTGTGACTTAGAACGGTATCGTATTTGCACCGAAATACAGGAGACAGGTCATATACGGAAAGATCAAACAG
>CAVEIY010000274.1:777-4497 GCA_963615825.1 Flexilinea sp. | reverse complement strand
GAAAGGTTTTTCCTTCTCGAACAGTGCATCAATCAGAGACAAGCGCAGGCACAGAGCAATGCTGTCGACGGTACCGGCACTGAAGCTGCCGAGCTCCCGGGCCGCGCCCTTTTCATCAATGTGCAGCTGCAGATCCTTGTCCAGAATAGCATCTCCCAGTCGACCGTCAAGCAAAATATCCGCATACTTTCGAAATCCGGCTTCGATTTTTCCCACATAGCCGTTGGCGAGATTATCCTTGGCCTGCTGCAGCAATGCCAACGTCCGCTCCGCCAGTGCGCATTTCTGCCGGTCTTCCTGCAGCTCTGTCTGCACGCGGGCCATCTCGTCCTCCCATGCCGGGATTTTCTCCACAATGTCCCGCAGCTTTTCCTGCGCCTTCTGCTGTGCGTTGCGCTGTCCTTCTATGTCCTCCAGTTCCTTCTGCAGCTCTTTTTCCTCTGCCTGCAACGCAGCAAGCTTCGGCAATGCGGCTCTCTGCGTATCGCTTTCTCTGAGATCCGGATTCTTCTGCAAAAAATCGCGCAGCTTCTGCTTGGCTTCTGAACGCCTTCTCTCCAGGTCCTCTCTGCTGCCCAGGTCACGTTCCGCCTGATACAGCAGATTTTCCGGTGTGTCCCCGGGCAGGCGATACTGCTCCAGGAAATCTTCCAGCGCCTCCTCCGCCCGCGCCTTGCGTGCCATAAAGGCATCATCTCTTCTGCTCGTCTTACGCTTTGGCTGCATCGTACTGCTCCGCAGCCAAAGCGCCATAAAGAACGAAAGCAGTCCCAGAAGTGCCAACAAAATACCGGACACCGGCTTTCTCAGAAGTAATAGAAGAATTGCCACAAGCAGGAAAAAAATCCCCACACAGGTGAGCATCCTTATCAGCCGAAACTGCTGATCCATCCGTGCCGATGCGTCTTCTGTCGCGCTTTCCGGCGCAGATTCCGTTAGGATCAACGAAAGATTTTTTCTCTGTGCCCGGATCTCTTCTATGCTTGGATAGCCCGCAGGATATTTTTGATCCAGTGTCTGTATCCGCTTTTCTTCCGCTGCCAAGTCCTGCCGTAAATCCGCCAGCTGCTCCCGGCGTGCATGATACGCCTCCGATGCGGCAGACCGTTGCAGCATTTTCCGCAAGGTCTCTATGCGCTGCTTCTTTTCTGCCGTCTTCCGGTCCAATGCCGCGAGCGCTGCATCCATCTCTGCAAGCCGCGGCCTTTGCAGCGTCGCTTGATCTCTATCCTCCTCCAGCCGATGCAGCCTATTCTCCAGTTCCCGGATTCTGCCGCTGTCGCCGCGATAGGCCCGGTAATGGGCACGATATTCCCGCAGCTTCTTCTCTGCGGTATCGAAATTGTTTAAATCGTTGGTATCGTCCACCAGGTGGCTGAGCTTCGTCCGAAGGGATGTGGTGATCTCCATGTCCCGAAAAGCGGACTGGGCCATATAGGTACTGCGGGAAAAGGCATCCGCATCCAGCTGAAACAATTCTTCACCCAGCTTCTCCGTGAATCTTCCGGACAATTGTCGATGCGTCAGGTCCATCAGCGAAAAGCTGTCCTTCGCCGCGGTTTTCCCGAAATACCGCGTGACACGATAGCCAATGCCTTCGGCCTCAAATTCCAGAAAGCCGCCGTAGCTGCCGCCCTGCCAGGGATCATAGCGCTTTCGCTCGTTGTCCACAATATTGCGCGCGCCGGTACGAGGCATACCGTACAGCATGGCTTTGATAAAGGCTGCAAAGGTGCTTTTTCCGAAGCCATTGTCTTCGCAAATGGTGTTTAGTCCCGATGAAAACGTGAAATCAAAATTGGAAAGCACACCGAAGTTTTCGATATGGCATCTCGTCAGCTTCATAGTGTGATCTCCTCCCCCATCAATGCCTGCAGTCCGGTGCGGATCATGGCCGCCTTCTCCTCCTCATTGGCGTCGCTCGCCAGGACGAGCCGAATAAATTCGCCCTTCAGTGAGATGTCATTTTGGTAATCCTCCGGACGGATCGCCATACGGGTTTCATCCTTGACCCGGGAAAAGAAAAAGTCCTGCTGCGTCATCCGGTTCTCCAGATAGGGCACCGCAATATTCGCCGTCGGATCCACAGCCCCTGTCAGTACGAATTCCACCATATCCCCCGCGGGGATCTGCTCTGCCGCCGTAAGCATTGTCCCGAAAATCTCGGCATTTCTTGTCAGGCCGCTGATGTCCACCGGGATGCGGTGCAACGTACGAGAGGCAAAGGGCACGAACTGATGCCGCAGATGGCCTGATTCAAGCTCCAGCAAAACAAAGCCCTTGGGACCGCATTCGTCAAAGCCACGACCCTCCAGGCAGCCGGAATAGCAGTAAATACCGTGATCGTCCAAAGGCTTCGCGGCATAGCTATGAATGTGGCCAAGGGCCAGGTAATCAATGCCCTGATTTTTCAACAGGTTCAGATTTACCTGATCCACACCGGAGGCAGTGCCCACCTGTCCGTGCAATGTCACAATGGAAACCGCATTCTGCACACGCGGAACACTCCGGTACAGAGACAGCGCATTGTCCGCTGTCATCTCGATACCGGAGATCACAAGATCGTCATATTGATAGCTCTTCCACTCCTTGCCGAAGCATTTGAGATTCTTCGGCAAAGCATGTCCCGCAAAGACATTCGCCGCATCATGATTTCCGGCGAGGTACAGATAATCCACCTCCGGGGTCCCGGCCATGGCGTCGAGGATTTCCTCCACCGTTCTGTTTCTGACGCGCTCCCCGTCAAACAAGTCCCCGGCAATGATCACCGCGCCGACGGCATTATCCCTTGCATACTGTATGAGCCGCAGAAAAGAACGGAGGATTTCCGTATTTCTCACGGAGGCCTGCTGCGCCGTCAGGTGCGTCTCCATCGGGGAATCCAAATGTAAATCTGCGCAATGAATTAATTTTGTCATATTTCTTATCGTAGAGGCAACATCGTCACACCTTAGATTTCTTTTTCGTACCTTTCGATAACGCATTCATGCGTCTTTGTTTTTGTATCATAGTTGATCCCCACAAGGAGAATGTCACCAGTGTAGTCCGCAACAGAATCCGGATATTTTTTGTTCTTAATCTGCTGCAATGCAGTTTTTGCTGATTTATTCCATTTTAGCTCAACAACTAGGGCCGGGTAGAACGAACGATATTCCGGCTTCGGAATAAACACAAAATCCGCAAAACCTCTGCCTGCCGGCAACTCTCGGATCGGTTTGAAATAATACTGCATTGCGCTGAGATACGCAATGGAAAGCACGCTGCTCAAAGAATTCTCATTATGATACTGAATAACCGATGCATAATTGTTATGGATTTTTTCAATTTGCGTTGCAACAGCTGCACCATCCATCTCCAATGTTGCGTTCAGCAGACTGTCTGAATCTCTCTGAAACGCCAGCATATCGTTCCATGGCCTGCTTTCAACTGCCGTCGTCAATTCCTGTCGGATTTCTTCATTGGGCACAAAAGCAGTCTTCATCTTTCGATTGTACCCAAGGTATCCAAGATGAATCATATACGTCAATACATCATCCTTATTTCGAATATTTATCGTATCATTACTAAAAGTCGCTGTATTGACCTTGACCTCTGCACCTGACAGCATTTCAATAATCGCACCCTTTAGCCCATCAAAATCCATATTAATTAAAGGCACGATGGTTGTATAAGATGCCGTTTCCGACCAATAGCTTTTAAATTCCTTCCGGAGCATGACGC
>CAVEIY010000274.1:0-767 GCA_963615825.1 Flexilinea sp. | reverse complement strand
GAGCAAATAGCCATCATACCATCTTTTCACTTCGTCGAAATCCTGCTGATAGTCCTTCGCCAGCTTATGAACTTCGTCTTCCGTAAATCCAATATACGGTGCCAAAATGCTTGCACTCAGCATCGTAAACTCATCAAAATTGTTCAGTGCTGACTGCGTTTTCTCTCTTTTTATCGGAAGAATCCCCGTCAGATATGCCAGTTGGATATATTTCGTCGGTTCCGTTCCCTTAAACAAACCTCTAAGAAAATTGATATAATCTTCCTGCACTTTTGTATTAGAAGCTTCATCACGAATGAGCACATCCCATTCGTCAATAATGATGATAAACTTCTGTCCCGTCTGCTCCCTCACTCGCGAAAGAGCCTCCGGCAGCGACCGAACCTCATCGGAAAGCACATCCGGATACAGTGCACGAAGCTCATCCAGTACATTCTTCGTTATCACGAGCACAATATCATCAATTTCCCTGCAATTTGTAAGGAACCATTGAATATCGATGTGAATAACATCATACTTGTTAAGATGCTTCTCAAACGCTGGATCCTTCCCGATTTCCAGTCCGGAAAACATGGCTTCCGAGTCGCATCCCTTGCTATAATAAGCCGCCAGCATATTTGCGGCATAGGATTTTCCGAATCTGCGCGGACGGCTGTTGCAGATATAGCCATTCGTCGTATCCAGCACGCTGTTTGTGTACTTGATCAGACCTGTTTTATCCACATAAATTTTCGAATTCAATGCAACCTGAAAGGCACTATTATCCG
>CAVEIY010000273.1:0-4714 GCA_963615825.1 Flexilinea sp. | reverse complement strand
CGCCGCCGCGGACAGGCCGGCGATACCGCCGCCGACAATGTAAGCCTTTCTTTCGTCAATGCCCTCCGGCTTGCGAGGGTGGACACGATCATAGTTTCTCATAACGGAACATCCTTTCTGTAAAGTCAATCAAAGTGGTTTTGCTTAAATATCTTCGGCAAAGGCCGGAATGGTGCACAGCATCTCTTTGAGCTGAGAACCGGTCAGCGGGGGCAGGTCCTCAGGCAGCGTCTCGCCGTTGCCGGTGGCATAGCGGATCATGGAAGAAATGACGCGAATATCAAACTTGGTGGGGGCAACCGGGATCACGGGACGGCCGAGGTCAAACAGGCCGTACACCGCCATCATAGCAGAACGGATGGAGGTCTCCACGGTGAACACCACATCGCCGGTCTCCAAATACTGGCCCATCAGAGCGAGGTTCGTGCAGCCATCGGGGATGACATGGGGACGGTCGCCTGCCTGCCGGGGCATGAACTGGCTGGTGATATAGGGCATCATAGCGGTGCGGACGGTGCAGTGGGGCAGAATCTCAGCGATCTTGTCCGCAAGGCCCAGGTGATACAGCATCTCGGAAAGGATTTCCTCGCCGGTGCACTCGTTCATGGGCTTCTTGATATAATCGCCGGTGTTCCACGGATGCAGGCCGTAGTTCCAGATGAACTGCACGTTCTCCGGCTGTTCCGGGTAGAACGGCTGATGCTGCACATAGGTGGACAGGCACCAGGAGGAATCCTTAAAGGTCATCAGACCCGCGCAGCCGTCATAGTCACTGGTCAATTTTTCAATCTTTGCAAGCAGCTCCGGGTAATCACGGATCGTCAGGCTGAACGAAATCCACTGGGTCTGATCCACTGCGGAAATGAACTTTTCGGGATGGCCGAACTTGGTATCATGCGCCGCCAGCTTCTCCCAAAGGGTAAAGCAGCCGCGATGCTCCTTGTCGTTGTTGACCTCTGCCACCGTGTAATTATCGCCGTAGGTGGTATTCTGGATTATGGAGCCGGAGGTCAGGAGCACATAATCATCCGCACCCAGCGTGATCGTTTCCTCGCAGCCTCCCTGCTTGATCGTCAGAGCGGTCACGCTGGTTTTACCGTCCTCGTCTTTGAGGAAAATATCCGTGACCTCTGTGCTGGCCCTGAAAGAAACGCCCTGCTTTTCAAGGAACACAATGATAGGCTTTGCCAGCGAATCATACTCATTGTACTTGAAATGGAGAATCCCCTTGTGCAGCTCAGAGCCCTCGCCCAAATGCAGGAAACGGTGGATGTACTGCTTCATTTCCATTGCACTGTCCCACTTCTGGAACGCCAGCTTCGTGGAGAAATCCTTCCACATATTGCTTTCAAAATAATCGGCGTCAAACCAGTCGGCAAGAGAGACATTCTCCAAATCCTTATCCGGCGTCATCAAAAGCTGCATCAGCTTCATGCTGTTCGCAGGATCAAGCTCCATCTGGTGCTGAGTCTCATCGACCTTGCCCTGCTTTTCGAGGAAGCGGGTGTTGCAGTAGATGGGATACTTCTTGTTGAACTCCACGGTTTCATCCAGGACGGTTTTGCCGGGTTCCTCCAGCGAGGGGATACGTCCGCACAGCTCCCACATGCACTGGAAATAAGGCTCCGGCTCACGGGCACCGGTGCTCAGATAGCCTTCTTCCGCATTGCCGAAGGCTTCCAAACAACCGCCGAGATTGGGGCGGGATTCATAGATCGTAATGTTCTTACCGGGCATCCCGGCATCCTGCACGAGATACACCGCCGCGGCAAGTCCTGCAATACCGCTGCCGACAATATGAGCGCGTTTGCTTTCCACGTTTTCCGGCTTCTTGGGCGTGTTCATGTCGTAAAACTTCATAAGCGCTGCCTCCTAAATCGTGTTGAAAATCAGATAGCGGTTGCTTTTTGCTATCAAGTATAGTATGATAGCAGTGCTGAAATTCATCAACCAGCAATTTTTGTGGAAATATATAAAAACCGACACCTATATCAAAATTGACGGTTTTTGAGGGAGACTATTATGGGACAGAAAGCAGAATACCGCAGCGCGATCCGCTCCCGGCGTATGATCCGGGAAGCCTATACCCAGCTCTTGAAAGAAAAAGACCTGTCCAAGATCACCGTGACGGACATCATCAAGCGCGCCGATCTAAACCGGGCGACTTTTTATGCACACTATCCCGATGTGCGCGGCGTAACAGAAGAAATCGAAAACGAGATTATCGCAAAGATGCTGGAGGTACTGGAGGAATTTCGCTACACCAACTTTTTCCGCAATCCGGCTCCGCTGCTGCTGAAGCTCAGCCGCTATTTGGAGGAAGATGCAGATTTTTACCGCACACTTGTTCGTGCCAACGGCTCCGAGATGTTCATGGAAAAGCTGAAAAAGGTATTCACTGACCACATGATAAACGACAGTGACATTCCTGATGATATGCGCCACTCCAAAATGGTCAGCCTGCGGGTGTGCTATTTTGCCGGAGGAATCGTGAATCTCTATAAGCAGTGGTTCCGCGGTGACTTGGACTGTCCGCTCAACGACATCGCAATGGAGGTCAGCAAGCTGCTGCAGCTGGAAGCAAAAGAATTGTTTTAACACGATACCGAGGCATGTCAAAGCAAATCGCAAAATTGAATATGGTGTTTGCGCTTGCAAACCTGATTTTGGCTGACAGGCCCGGCCTGACGGCTTAATTCAGTGTTGCCGCGAAAGCACTTTGAGGGAGCGTCTGACCTTTGATGGGGTCAGGCGCTTTCTTTTTGTGGGGATTGCTGAATTATGCGGTGGTTCCTTAAGAATAATGACGCTATCATACATACTGAAATGATACGAAATTTCATTTTTAATCGCCTCCTAAAAGATCGATTACATTTTGAATATTTGACATGTTGTGATTCATTAGAATCACATCAATCCCAAATTTATTGTCAGCATTGACCTCTTTGTTTTTCTGCACATTACTGTTGCTACTCCCGCTTTCGGCTCCCATTCCTGAATATGTGGATGCAGAATCAAACAAAACAACATGAACCTGATTTACATCTGGATTGTAATTTTTATTAGTACTTTTTATTGTTTTGCCGTCCTTAGTATAAGAACTCTTGCCAAAGAACATGATATCAAGTGGTTGTGTTATCTGGGCTTCCAGTAAAATATCAAACTGTTCACTGGTTGTAAAACTGATAATTGATGAATCATAAAGATCTATGTATTCAGAATCTCCCGCAAGCTTTATTTTAGGAGACTCACCATTATTGCCAAGAGAGATCACGGCTTTAACATATTCGCTTGGAAGATCGGAGCCTGTAATATTCCCATATCCTCTACTTTCTCCGCCAACAAGCGCAGCATAAAGCGGGGTGGTCTGACGAATAATTTTATCATATCGGGGCAGTTCTTTTAGAACTTCGAAAAGCGCGGAGTTTTGATATGCATTGCAAACGTACGGCACACACACCATTTTTTTATTAAAGGGAGCTTTGGAAAAACCATTATCCATTAGAAGCTGATTTGCTATTGTTCGATCACTCTTTGTTGTGTTTGGATTCATTGCAATCATCGACGAATAGACGCCTTGGGTTTCGGCTGAAGTGAATTCTTTTGCGGAATTTGCACCGTACATTTCGGCTAACTTCATGGAAGTAAGCATACATGCACTTGCGAATATTTTGTTCTTTTCACTTTCTGATAGCGTCCTGTTTTCTGCCTTTTCGCGCGCTTTGATATCATGTGTTGCTTTATTATAAGCAGCTTGAATGTTTTTATCGCTGGAGTTGCTTGACGCAGTATATCCCTTATTTGCTGCGGAGGCAAGATTTTTTATCGACTGCTTTACACTTGTTACTGTAGATTTCACAGATTTTGCAACAGCGCTAACAGCACCAATAACTCCACCTAATGCCGCTGTAGAAATTATTGATTTCATGCCGCTGGGGTCGATATGCATTACGGGGCTGTTTGCGCAGTAGGCATACCGGTTCAGCGACAGCGGAGAGATCATCTGTCCGCGCACAATATCCTTCTGACTGAACCTGTTCATGGCCGGTTCATACTGCCTCGCCCGCAGGTTGAGCATGCCTGTGGCCGCATCATAAGCTTCGGCATTGTAGCTAAAGCCGCTGATCTTCACGCTGCCCATCTGTTCGCCAAAGGCGGTATAGGAGAAGGACTGCACCTGCACGCTGACATCCGGCAGGGCAGAGGACACAGCCTCACCGGTAACCGGCGCAGTGATTGCCTGCGCCACAGACCCGCGCCCGTCATAGACGTAGCTGGTCTTACTGTCCGCCGTGTACGCTGCAATGCGCTCCAGACCGTAGGCATAGGCCGTGGTGACAGAAGTGCCGCCAGAGCTCGTCGTGGTTTCGGAAATGACCTGGTAGTATTCCTGTGTCAGATCATACAGGTATTCCGTCGTGGCCCAGTCCAGTTCAGCGGGCACGCCCGCCTCGTCCACATTCGTCTGGCTCTGCGCCGGCTCCACAATCTCCGGCAGCCCAGCAATATTCCCGCGCAGCAGCTCCTCCAGCGTGGAACGATTCGCGTCGCCCGCCTCGCTTTTTGAAAGGCGCCTGCCGTTGGCGTCGTAGGTGAACTGCTGGGTATAGCCAGCGTAGCTGGTGTAGCTGGTGAGCTGATCAAGGGCGTTGTAGGCGTAAGTATCCGTCAGCTTGCCGTAGGTCTGGCTGGACAGCACCTTCTGCACCATGGA
>CAVEIY010000272.1:0-4797 GCA_963615825.1 Flexilinea sp. | reverse complement strand
AAGGCAGTTACCTCTCCCGCACCTCGGAGTCCGTTTTTTCATGGTCGGTCATCGCGGAAATGACCGAAGGGCTCATCGAGCGCGGCGAATACAAGATCAAGCTGGGGCTGCAGAATGCCCCGGTGATGGCGGAACAGCTGGCCCTATTTGATATGGGCAACGATGCGCCGGTGTATGAGACCCCGGCAGACGCTCCTTGCGGGACCCTGGCTCCGGCCCGCACGGTGCCGCAGGCGGTCATCGACCAGGCTCTCTACACAGGCGGAAACGAACCCAATAGCGCGGAACGTATCACGGTGTTTTATGCGCGGGAGCGCCCTGAACAGGAGAACATCGAGTTCCTGCGCCGGGAGTTCGGCACGGAAAACGGGCGCGGGATCGAGTACGAAGGGCGGAAATACGCCGTATGGTTCCTGGAAGACGGCATCCACCTGGCCCAGGGCGACAGCATCCGCACCGGGTACAGCAAGACCGTGATCACATGGGAGCAGGCATCGGCCCGCATTCTGGAACTGCTGGAGGCCGGGACTTATCTCTCTGCCTCCGAACTGGCAAATGCCCCGGACAAGGTGCTGCATGAGGCAATGGATGCCCTCCTGATGACGGCCCGCGACCTGAGCGAAGAAGGCCGCGGCAAGGGACTGTTCCCGCAGACATTAGCGATCCACGACCAGCGCAAGGGTTACCCGGAGCTAGACGAGGACATGGTGTCGTTTGCAAAGGCTGAGGGCGGACTGCAGGCGCTGGCACAAGAGTATCATTCGTTTTTGAATGTCTATGAAAACGACCGCAAGATTCTGCGCTACCGCTTGTCTGCCTACAATACCCACCGTATCGGCGTCACACTGGACGGGCTGGATTTGCCGGAACGCCACTTTACCGCACAGCCTGATTTTCTGCGGCAATGCAAAATGTTTATTACCCAGGACGAGATCGATGAATTTTTCCTCAGTGACCATTTGGAAAATCGGCTGTCGATCTATTCCTATTTCTGCAATCCGCGTGCGCTTGAGGATCGCCAGCGATTCATCAAAGCCTGCTTTGGAGAGTACAGCGGTGGCAGTCGTGCCGGATACCATCACACCAAGACGTACAAGGGCCTGGAGTATCAACGGGATTATGATCTTAAGCAGTATGGAGCCGTTCACCTGACCATTCCCAATGTGGTCAAGGAATATGAGCGACTGATCGCACAAAAGCGGTTTCCCGGTGAGGATGCGATTGCCAAGATTCCAGAGTATGAGCGAGGACGAGTAGCGCAGGCAATCTATTTCAGCTTTTCTCATGCGCAAAGCGATGTGCCATGCCCATATCCCCGCAGTGCGGACTTTTACCATGCGGTTCCCATCATCGAGAAGCAGCTGCAGGATAAGGGTAAGGCTTTGGAAATACTAGCTGCGCTGACAACTCGATTGGATGGAATAGATGTGGGTGATCGCTCCTATGATTCCGTCCAGCATGCAAGGAAACAGCTTTCTGAGTATGTGAACGGCACCTTCAGCCTGTTCAACCACCGGCATGATCCACCGCGACAGGAACGCTCTCTTGAAAGTCAGCCTGAGCCAGAATCTGCCCCGCCGGTGGAACCGGAAACACCCGAACCGCTCTCCATCGGCACACGCCTGGCCCTGGATGGGCGGCAGTTTGAAGTGGACAGCGTGGATGAGCCTGCGCAAAAGGTTTCCCTGCGGGATGTGACCTTTGAGGACGGAACGGGATTTCCCATCTTCCGACAGGAATCTGTGGAATACATCCGATCCCACATGGAGAGACCGGGCATGGCACAGGAGGCCGCAGTACCGCAGGCGGGCGAGCCGCCCGCGGTACTGACCCCGCCGAAAAAGAAAAAACGGGATACACTTGCCTCCCCGCTGGACGCAAACGGCAGGAACTACCGCATCACCGATGACCACATCGGAGAGGGTGCACCGCTGGAGCGCTTCCAGCATAACTTGGACGCCATCCGCGCCCTGAAAACGGTGGAGGCGGAGAGCCGCACCGCCACGCCGGAGGAACAAGCTGCGCTGGCGCAGTATGTCGGCTGGGGCGGCCTTGCGGATTTCTTCGATGAAAAGAACCCCCGGTATGCCGCACTGAAAGAGCTGCTGACCGACGCCGAGTATGCAGCCGCCCGTGAATCCACGCTCACGGCCTTCTATACGCCGCCGGTTGTTATCCGCAGCATCTACGCCGCACTGGGGCAGATGGGCTTCACACAGGGCAATGTTCTGGAGCCGTCCTGTGGCATCGGTAATTTCCTTGGGATGCTGCCCGAAAGCATGAGCGGCAGCAAGCTGTATGGCGTGGAACTGGACGACCTCTCTGGCCGCATCGCCAGCCAGCTCTATCAGCGCAGCAGCATCGCGGTGCAGGGCTTTGAGAAAACCGCCTTCCCGGACAATTTCTTCGACGCTGCCATCGGCAACGTTCCCTTTGGCCAGTTCCATGTGCCGGATAAACGGTATGACCGGCTGAACTTCCCCATCCATGAGTATTTCATCGCCAGAATGCTGGATCAGGTGCGCCCAGGCGGTGTCATCGCCATTGTGACCTCCAGCTTCACAATGGACAAGCAGACGGCTTCTGCCCGAAAGTATATCGCGCAGCGGGCGGAGCTGCTGGGGGCCATCCGATTGCCCAACAATGCCTTCAAGGCTGCGGCAGGCACGGAGGTCGTTTCCGATATTCTCTTTTTGCAGAAGCGTGACCGCATGGTGGATATCGAGCCGGAGTGGGTACACCTTGCCGCCAGCGAGGACGGCATCCCAATGAACCGCTACTTCCTCGACCACCCGGATATGGTGCTGGGTGAGATGAAGATGGTGTCCGGGCCGTTTGGCCCCACGCCCACCTGTGAGCCGTACCCGGAGCAATCGCTGAATGATCTGCTGGCGGAAGCCGTCCAGAACATTCACGGCGAGATCACCGTCTATGACCGGGAGGAATTGGGGGGTGAGGATCATTCCATCGAAGCCGATCCCGCCGTCCGCAATTTTTCCTATACATTGGTAGGCGACCAGATCTACTACCGCGAAAACAGCCGCATGAACCCGGTGGAGGGATCCAAGACCGCCGAGGGCAGGATCCGCGGCATGATCGAGCTGCGGGACTGTGTGCGGACGCTGCTGGAGTATCAGACCGAGGACTATCCCGATGAAGAAATCAAAGAGCAGCAGACCAAACTAAACACGCTCTACGATGCCTTTACCCGCAAATACGGTCTGATCAATTCTCGCGGCAACGCCATCGCGTTTGATCAGGAGAGTTCTTACTTCCTGCTTTGTTCACTGGAGGTACTAGACGAGGACGGCAGACTGAAACGCAAGGCAGACCTATTTACGAAACGCACTATTCGCAGCCACAAACCCGCTGAAAAGGTGGATACCGCCGTGGAAGCACTGGCACTGTCCATCGGAGAAAAGGCCCATGTGGACATGGAATATATGAGCAGGCTCACCGGCAAAGACGAGGAAACGCTATTTTCCGACCTGACCGGTGTGGTGTTTCTCAATCCCGACTATGCCGAGGGCGTAAACGAAAAGTACCTGCCCGCAGACGAATATCTTTCCGGCAATGTGCGGCAGAAATTGGCGATTGCCCAAGGCAAAGCGGCACAAGACCCACGGTATCAAATCAACGCCGACGCGCTAACACAGGTACAGCCGACTGACCTCACCGCCAGCGAGATTTCTGTCCGACTGGGTGCAACATGGCTGGACACCAAATATGTTCGCCAATTTATCTTTGAAACATTGGGAACGCCGCGCAGTGCTCAGTGGAGCATGAAAGTCCACTATTCCGGTACCACCGGCGAGTGGCGTATTGAGGGCAAAAGCAAGGATCGCGGTAATGTCAAGGCGTTCAACACCTACGGCACCAAGCGCATCAACGCCTATGAGATCATCGAGGACACCTTAAATCTGAAAGATGCCCGTATTTTTGATTATGTGTACGATGCCGATGGCAAAAAAACTGCTGTTCTTAACAAGAAAGAAACCGCTATCGCCCAGAGCAAGCAGGAACTCATCAAAGACGCCTTTGCCGAGTGGGTTTGGAAAGACCCCGACCGGCGCGAAGCCATCTGTAAGACCTACAATATCCTGTTCAACAGCAACCGTCCCCGTGAGTACGATGGCAGTCACATCAATTTCAGCGGCATGAACCCAGAAATCACACTTCGCAAGCACCAAGTCAACGCCATCGCCCATATCCTGTATGGCGGCAATACGCTGTTGGCTCATGTAGTAGGTGCAGGCAAGACTTTTGAAATGGTGGCTGCTGCGATGGAGTCAAAACGATTAGGTTTGTGTCAGAAATCTCTCTTTGTTGTCCCCAACCACCTGACGGAGCAATGGGCCACAGAGTTTTTGCAGCTTTATCCTGCCGCCAACATTCTCGTTGCCACGAAAAAGGACTTTGAAACCAAGAACCGTAAGAAGTTCTGCGGCAGGATCGCTACCGGCGATTATGATGCCATCATCATCGGCCATTCGCAGTTTGAAAAGATACCCATGAGTGTGGAACGCCAGCGTGACATCCTGCAACAGCAAATGCAGGAAATCATGATGGGAATTCAGGACGCCAAGCAAGAAAAGGCCGAGAACTTCACCATCAAGCAGATGGAGAAAACCAAGAAGGGCCTGCAAGCCAAACTCGACAAGCTGAATGACCAGAGCCGCAAGGATGATGTTGTAACTTTTGAAGAATTGGGCGTTGACCGCATCTTTATCGACGAAGCACATTACTTCAAAAATCTCTTTTTATATACTAAAATGCGAAATGTGGGCGGTATCGCCC
>CAVEIY010000271.1:0-5064 GCA_963615825.1 Flexilinea sp. | reverse complement strand
ATCTTTCATGCGCTCTCCGGCAGCAGCGGCACGGTCTAAGGTCTTGACCGTGCCTTTCACCACGTCCCGTGTTTTAATATCAGGCATCTGGACTCACCTCCCCGGAGGGAGAGGCGATCTTCTTTGCCACAACTACCATGCGTCCATTGGTGCGGCTGTATTCACAGGTGGACAGGGTGATGAGCTTGTCCCCGTATTCTGCCGCTACGCCGGTATCATAAAGGGACATTGCCCTGCACTTGGCAATATAGTTGTCGAAATCCTCCTCGTTTCCATCGACAAAGTGATAGTATTTGAATCCCTCCTCGGAATAGGCTGCGGTCTTGAATACGGCGACGATCTCATATTCCCCAAACTCGGAAAGAGTATCAAACCGAATGGTCTTGTGCTGCTCATAAAAGTCCTGATCCGTGTATCTGCACAGATCCGCGAACATGGAGCCATCGTTCATGTGGTGGCCGTAGATCACCACATTGTCAGACTGGCCCAACACGCAGTTTTCCTGCGCATAAGGCACGCCGTAGGCGCTGTATGCCTTATCAAACCCACGCTTCAGATAAAAGTCCGGGTTGTCCGGGGTCTGCATGACGGGATAGTCAATGCTTGTCCCCTCAATCTTTATCCAGCCTACGAAGTCCTGGTTCTGCGCATAGACCTCTGAATAGGTTTCGTAGGCGCTCGGTCCGGCTGGTTCGTTTTCTTCTGTGGTTCCGGTTTCTGCTGCTGCATCGCTTTCTTCCGGCACTGTGGGTTCCGTCTGCACCAGAGCTGCAATACTGTCAAAGGCTTCGGCGCTCTGCTTCCGGTCGGCGTACTGTCGGCAGGCCATTACGCCGGAGAACAGGAAAAGGACGGCAAAAAACGCCGCCCCGATCATAAATAAATGCTGTTTATTCAAATGTTTCATATCGTTGCCTCCATTACTGCGCGGCGGCATTGCCGCTGCCGAATACGCCCTCACCGGGGCGGGTGGTCATGAGCTGGTAGAGCCTGGTATTATGGGGAAAGCGGTTCTCAAAAGGCACCAGGGCGCTGCCGTATTTGATGAGGCCGCAGCCCGCGTCCGCATTGGTCACATAGCTCATCTGCTCGTTGGAGATATTGAGGAGCCTTGCCAGCTTTTCACGGTCGGACGGTGCCTGGTTCAGCATGATGATGAATTCCGAATTGGAAAGCATGGTGCTGGCCTGCACGGAATCCAGCAGGTACTCCACATTCTGGGTAATGGCGGTAGGATACGCATTGCGCTTGCGGAACTGCCGCCATGCGGAGTTGAAGAAGCTGCCGCTGTACTCGTTTTCAAAGACCACATGAAACTCATCAATAAATACATGGGTGCGCTTGCCCTTTTTCCAGTTCAAAGTGACGCGGTTCAGGATGGTATCGGTAATGACCAGCAGACCGGCAGGCTTTAACTGCGCGCCCAGGTCACGAATATCAAAGACCGTAATGCGCTTGTCCAGCGATACGGTGCTGGTATGCCCGAAAATGTCCAGAGAGCCGGTGGTATAAAGCTCCAGGGACAGGGCAATCTCCTTTGCCTTTTCCTCCGGCTGGGCCAGCAGCTTTTCACGCAGGGTGCAGAGCGTCGGCACAATGCCGGTTTCCGCCGCCTCCTGATACACTGCCGCCACGCAGCGGTCAATGATGGACTTGTGCTGGGGGCCGATGCCGCTCTTGTCGATCTGCTCCACCAGAGACATGATAAACTGGGATTTCTCTACGATGGGGTTGTTTTCACCGTAGCCCTCTACCATATACATGGCATTCAAGCGATCCTTACCGCCCGCCTTCATGTGAATGACGGAGGCAATATCGCTGCCCAATGCTTCCACCAGCGGCGCTGTTTCGCACTCCGGGTCGCAGATCAGAATGTCGTCCTCCGTGTTCAAAATCAGGAAAGCAATCAGCTCCTTGGCGGCAAAGGATTTGCCGGAGCCGGGCACACCCAGAATAAAGGTGGACTGGTTCAACAGTTTTTCCCGGTTGCAGAGAATCAGGTTGTGGGAAATGGCGTTCTCCCCAAAGTAGATACCGCCCTTGTCCTGAATCTCCTGCACCTTGAAGGGCATGAACACCGCCTGGGATTCCGTGGTCAGGGTGCGAAAGGTGTTGATCTTTCTGGTTCCGATGGGCAGCACCGTATTCAGTCCATCCATCTGCTGGTATTTGAGTACCGCCATCTGGCACATCTTCTGACGGGCCAGGGACAGGATCTGATCGGTATCCATGTCAAGCTGCTCTTTTGTATCCGCTGTCAGCACCATGGTCAGGATGCCCAGCATCATCCTCTGGTCGCGGGCGGTCAGATCGTCCAGAAATTCCTTGCTTTCCTTCCGCTGCAATTCCATATCGTAGGGAATGACTGCGGAGAAGTTGTTGTTGGCGTTCTGGCGGCGCTGCCAGTTTGTGATGTTGGTTTCCACGCCCAGCAGGCGATTCTCGATCTCCCGCACCGCCTCGTCCATGGGGATGGGTACGATGTCCAGAGAGAGCATCATGTTCCGATCCAGGTCAGTAAGCTCGGAGATAAAGGAATCTCTGATATAGTTGGCATAGTCCTTGAGATAAAGGACACGGCAGAATTTGCCGCCCAGCATGATATAATCGCTGTGCTTCTCGATGAAATCCGGGCAGATATAGTCCCGGAAGTCGTGCCCCTTTTTCATCATATCCCGCGCATCGAAGTGGAAGTCCGCTTCCTCGCCCTGACGGTAGAAGTCATGGAGGACGCGCAGCTTCTCGGTAGCGTCCAGCTCCACGCACCGGGAACCCAGCGCCGCATAGTGGGCTTTCAGGTCTGCGCCGAGACGGCCAAAGTAGCTTCTGGCTTCCGCAATGCTCTTTTTGCAGACGGAAATGGTGATGTATTTTTCCTGCACGATCCCGTTTCCTGCGGTGGCCGCCGCCATAATGACGCCGTTGTATTCCACGCGGTAGCCATCCCGGCAGTCCTGCCGCAGGGGCATGAGCACATCCTGCTCAAAGTTCGCCCGGTTCAGACGGCGGTTATTCACGGTGATCTTGGCAACCGAACCGGCCTCCAGGCTGTTCAGCACCTCCGAATAGTCCAGAAACATGATTTTCTTGTCATCCTCGCTGGCCACCTGGTAGTTAATATCCGAAAACCGCCAGGTTCGGCAATACCGGTTTCCGGCCAAAAAGATGCCGTCATTCCAGATACGTTTGATGGGAATGGCGTCCTGCACCCGGCGGGGCACGGTATAGCGCTCCTTATCCTGTTTTAATAGCGTACTGAGTGTTTTAAGCATGATGGCCCTCCTTTTTTCCGGTCTTACAATGCTTTGGCTTGCTCTGCTTTCTCTTGTGCGGCATCTTTTTCCCGGTCAGCATCTCCTTTTCGTGATCCGCAAGGGTATCTTTCAGCGCCTCATAGTAATAGTTGGTGGGTTGAAAACAGAGCCGTTTCGGCTCCAGCAGCTCCGAGCGGAACCACGCCCACAGAAACTGCTCACAGTTCATGCCGTGGTATTTGATAAAGCCCATGGCAGCAAAGGGCGCGGCTCCCAGAATACACATCCAGGACACGGTTTCTGTTCCCACATGGGGTTTTAATGCAAAGTACAGTGCCACGGCCACGCCGATGGCCAGCACGGAAAAGACGCACTGGCGCAGGGACAGGCCGAAGAACATACTTTCCGTGTAATTTCTTATCTCACGGTTGATTTTTACTTCCATTAAAAGCTCCTTTCCGGGATTACAATCCCATCATTTCTCGCACTACACGATCTGCCATTTTCACGGTGCCCACCAGCACCAGCATATTGAACACCAACTCTCCCACATAGCTCCAGACCATGGATACCGCCGCGGCATCCGGGTCAATGACCGGCGGAGATGCGGCAAAGATGGAGAAAATGATGCAGGCCAGCACAATAATGGCTCCCTCCAGACACACGGCGGCATAGGACTTGATAAAGGACACGCCGACGCTCTGGGTGGGTTCCCCTGCAAAGGTGGATAGCGGCACCGGCGCAAGGGCGGTGTAAAGGTACAGCTTAAAAAAGCGGCCATATACGGTCATGATCATCACAAAGGACAGCACCGTGACCAGCAGACTTCCGATGAGCGTTACCGCCCAGAGTGGGATGGATTCAAAGAATCCGCAGTCCTCCACCGCTGTGACGATCTCCGCAGGGAGTACGGTCTGTCCGGCGCTCCCAAAACCAGCGGCGGTCATAATGGTGGAGATCACGCCCTGCACGATATTGAACAGAGCCAGCATCAGCTCCATGCCGTAGGTGACGACGCCTTTTGCCACCGCAAAGCGCACAAACAGTTTCAGCGCCGTTTCCGGGCGTTTTGTTTCCGCGAAGCTGCCGCAGGTGCGCATCACGCCTACGACAAAGAACAGCACCAGAAGCGCAAGGCCGATAGCCTGCACCGCACCATTTATGGTGGTGATGACGCTCCAGATGGTGCCGCCCTTAAAGGTCTGTGGGGACTGCGTGAGCAGCGACCAGATTTCGGACAGCTTCTCGTTCCAGGTTTCCAGCGCGTTCGTCAGATTTTGAACGATCCAGTTATCTGACATTTCGTTTTTCCTCCTTCCCCCGAAATCACGGCAGGACGGTTGCCCGCCCTGCCGTCATATCGGTATTCGTTATACGGTTCTCTGTTTAGCCGGTGATGAGAGTCAGAATCTCCTTAGCGAAGGTAATGACAATGCCGCCGGCAAGGGTCAGGAAACCGTTGGAGCGCTGGGACGGGTCGTGGGACTGGAGAGACAGACCCACCTGCACGATACCCCAGCCCAGCAGGATCAGGCCCACCGCACGGATCAGGCCGAAAATGAAATCGCTCAGGTTGTTCACAACGGCGATCGGGTCATTGGCGGCAAAGGCCGTGACGGAGCAGCCGAGCACAAGGGCGACCGACAGCACGGCGGCGCAGTAGAAACGGAAGCCCTTTCTGACCTTGCCGGGCACGGGCAGCTTATTTGCGGTCTTTTTGGTGTTCTTCATGGGTTCATCCTCCTTACATTAAAAAAGAGCTTCTATATCCTCATCGGAAAGAAGCTCATAATCGGATATGGGTTCATTG
>CAVEIY010000270.1:0-5139 GCA_963615825.1 Flexilinea sp. | reverse complement strand
GTGCTGACATCGCTCATGCGGTAGATCATGTGTCCCACGCTGGGCTGTGCCAGAGTGACAGTATTATCCTTAAAATCCAGTATGACTGAATTGGTCGCAGAGGTTTTCCCTTGCAGATAGTCGAGCGTCTTACTGTCAAACTCATCTTCGGGGATAGAACACTTCGCTCCGAGATTCACACGAAAAAAGCCGGCCGGATCTTCCGGACTAAGTCGCAGCGCCCGCCTGATCAGCGAGGCGATCCGTAAATCGCTGAGTGTTGTGTGTCCCAGCCAGCAGGTAACCCCCACGTCGCAGAGTTTTATGACTGTTTCGCGCTCACGCTCTGCCTTGCGGTGCTCGGCTTTCTCTTCCTCAAGAAGGATATCCGCAAGCTTCTCGGCGATCTGCTTCCGCAAATCAGCAGGAACATACTCGCAATAGAGTTCCTCCAATTTGGGCTGAAGCAGCGTCTCAATCGTGGTGTTATTCTTCGCGGCCGCTTTATTGAGTGCATCATACTTGAGCGTTTCCAGCCACAGGTAAATTTGAGAGCAAGCAGGCATACAGCGTTCTCCTTTCAGTTCAATGCCGCAATCTCAGAGAGCGGCGTGTAGGTGAATCCGGTTTTTTCATGTGCCCGGCGGCTGATGTCCTCAAGGTCATTAAGCAGGCCGTCCATCAGAGCAGTCTCGCTGTCCGATTGTGCGGAAGTGCGGAGTTCGCATTGCTTTTGGTAGAGCCGCACCAGTTCTCCGCGCAGCTTGATGAATGCCTTGCGGGCAAGGTCTGCGCGGCTACCGTCTCCACAGGCCTCTTCAAATCCTGTCTGCGAATCCAGTGCCATCTCACGAACGCCGTTGACCTTTTCCTGCATGGGGTTGATGCAAAGTCTCTTGAGCACACTTTCCACCTTTTCCCGGTCAGCCGGCAGACGCCAGAGATAATCCTTCAGCGCCAGCAGGTCAGAAGGCTCCACCTTGTCGTGGCCGGAAAGCCATGCCTTGGCCTGTGCGATGGGGTAATAGCCAAGGTACCTTCGATCTGACACCGCCATACTCTTGCGCAGCTCGCGGAGAATATCGTCCGCCAGCTCGTTTGCTCTGTCCGGCACGGGGATCGCGGCCACCTCACGCTGCATCTCAATGAGTTCTTCCAGCGTAATTGTGGTACTGATCTGTCCAAATGCGCCGCTCTGCTTATTCTTCAGAACAGCAAGACGTGTATCACGGTCTTCGATGTTGGCCGTCACGACCTTCAGCTCCAGACGGTCATAGAGCGCCTCCAAAATCTTCTCCTGCGGGTCATTGAAATTAGGAATCTCATTGGACGCTGCAAAAAAGGAGATGGTCGGGATGGGGTATGTATGCCCCTCGTTGGTGTACTTGCGTTCATTGAGCGCTGTGAGGAGGGAGTTCAAGACACCGTCATTGCACTTGAATATCTCATCCAGCAGCACAATGTCCGCCTCTGGGATCTTGCCTACTGTCTGGACGACTGGCTCGCTTGGACGCAGCAGCGCCACCGCTTTGCGGTAGGACGCCAGCTTGTCCGAGGCCCGATCAAGCATAGCAAAGGTGTCCTGGGCATTTTTCATCTGCCCCAGGCCATCTACCGCACACTTCAGATCAAAGCGCAGATTCCGGTATACATCGTCACCCTCCAGTGCAGAGTCCGGGATGCTCCCGGGGATGAGACTTGAAAGGTCAACGCGGCCAAAAAGCTGTTCTTCGTCGGTCTGTTTGGAGAGCAGGCGCTCAAACTGCCTCGCGCCGGTGATATGCTGGCGGAAAAGGTTGATGGCATAGCTCTTGGCCTGGCCCGGATCACCCAGAACGAACAGGTTCTTGCGGGTCAGCAGGGCAATCGCAATCATCTCTACCAGTTCTTCACGCTCGGCAACGCTGCCGTTCACATCAACGATCACGGCCAGCATTTTATCTCGCAGGCTCATTTACATATCCTCGCTTTCTTTTAATATTCCTCTTTGGTACTCGGCATAGCATCTGGGACAGGCTGCATCATAGCGGAGGCGGCAGCCTGTCCGCTTGAGCAACGCGGCAAAAAGCCGGGCGCTTCGTTCATTCTCAAAGGAATAAACGCTCATGTCACAGCCACCGAGACTGCAAACCTCTGTCACGACCTCCCATGACGCGGCTTCTTCATCTGCCGGAGCACACGGGAAGGCTCGCAAAACGCGCAGAGCACTGTCCGGCGTCTGGAGCACCTTGGCAAAAATATCAGCCACCACCTCCATTTTCCCGGAAATATCTACACCTTCCGCAGGCAGCTCAGCAGATGGCTCCAACATCTCCGGAGCCATGATTACGCTGTCAAGGGTGATATCGGCCATGGTCTTCGGTTCCCCGTACAGCGCTGAGAACCGGCCTTCCAGTTCGAGCACCATATT
This sequence comes from Flexilinea sp., assembly GCA_963615825.1. Classification (GTDB taxonomy): domain Bacteria; phylum Bacillota; class Clostridia; order Oscillospirales; family Oscillospiraceae; genus HGM13006. The sequence continues at coordinate 2,750 of CAVEIY010000270.1, read as the reverse complement.
CTCCGAGGTAGGAGGATCAAAGGCACAATAGATATCCGGTGTATCGTTTTCCGTTTCACGGTCATCACCGCTGCGGATCTCCATGACCGTGCCGCAAAGGCCGGCATACTCACTTTCATCGTTGGCACAGATGATCCCGCCGATGGTGAATACCTTGCCATCTGTGCAAAAACGCGCGCCGTTTTCCTGTAAGATCATCTCTTTCTGCTCCCTTATGCCGCCATGACCTGCTCATATAGGGAGCTGCCCTCCGGGATATGATCAAGAGAGACCATGTCGCTCTTACGGTATTCCTTGGGAGCGCCGGTCAGGCCGCACAGGCGGTAAGCCGACTTGCAGTTGAGCAGTTCATATTTGAGCTGTGCGAAGATATGCTGCTGAAGTGTGCCCTTCTGGGGGTCAAAACCAGCCACGGCCCGGATGAGCCGAAGCGCAAGCTGCTGGTACACGTCGTCATACTCCAGCCGGGCCGCCCTCATGAGAGGGCGGTTCTTCCGGATCACGGTGTCGATGCACCAAAGATACTTCTCCACAAGGGCATTGCGCTGAGCGATGGTATAGTTGTTGTTCATGTTCATTTCCTTTCTCTGTGATAGGGGTCCAAAGGCGGCAGAAGCCCTTGCCCCAGTCCTCCAGTAACATCTGATGGGTGTAGGCGGGGGAATTGTAGATGGTGTTGCGGCAGTGCTGCAGCTGAACCAGTTTCTTTCCGCCGCTTGGATTTTTCTCGGTCATGTAGTAGGAATCATTGCAGGTGTCACAGTTTCTTTCCGCGTTGTTCAATCGGTGTCCTCCCGTTTATTTTTTCTTGCCTCCGCTGCATCAAACGACGGAGCCAGTTCATAGCCGTGCTCCGTTTTATAGAAGAAAGCGGGCCTGAGCCCGTCGTCGATCTCTACCACATAGTGCCGGTGAACGGCCACATGGAGCGTTTCGGCGTCAGGCGCATCGTTGCAGATCTTGGCAAATTTCTGCGGTGTAAGGTCGGTGTGCAACTCATAGAGTGGTGCATACCGCCAACCGTCCGGAGAAATATCCATGCCGAGGTCATGGCAGAGCATCTCGTGCAGTCTCCACTCATTTTTGTTTTTGAAGCAGTAGACGCGCAGTTCACAGGGCTTTTTCCGTTTTGGGCACCAGTCCGGCACATAGATCTTGGGATCACTGCGTTTGAATTTACGCGCCCGCTTTCCACCGGTGCAAAAGCGCTCTCCCATGTGCATCATGACACCCATCTGCTTTGTGGGGATACTTTTCGTATATTGGAGTTCACATTCACATCCGATACAAGTTTCTTTTCGTAACTGCATTTCTGCCTCCTTACTTGGTGAGCGCTTTGCTGCGGTTTCCCAGGTGGTCAATCACACTGTCCACCTTACCGCAGTCAAAGCCCTCAATCATGCCATAGTCCTGACAGAGCGACAGGAACGCTTTGAACAGTCCCTTACCTGCGCTGGCCTCTGCATCGCTCAAATGCGTATCTTCGCGGATGGAAGTGAGGCAGTCGTTCAGGTCGGTGCGGGTGTTGGTAAAACGGCTATAGCTTGGATTCGGCGTTCTTAGTTCATCCTCGGGTGCCAAGAAAAGCGGACTTTCGATGATCTCATAGCGAGTAAACCAGCCTGTGGCATAGTTGTCGCAATAGGCCTCCCAGAAATCATCACCGTATTTCTCGCGGTAGAGCTCTTCATCATAGGGGAAGGTCATTTCTTCCTTTTCCATCTCCACTAATTCACGAAGCCGCAGGATTGCCCGGTCTTTACACAGGAACGTCTCAAGCCCCTCGGGATCAGGGAAATTTCCTTTATCTGCATCCGCCGAGGTATGGACGATCATGAAGGCTGGCTTCGAGTGCTTGTAGCCTTTCAGATAAGGAGAATCGCACCTCCGATGCATCACCCACTTATCGACAACGGGACGGTCCTCCTCGTGGAACATCTCTGCAAACTTGTCGTAATACTCCTCGGGCTGAAGATTCACTTTGAGAGCGCTGTACGCCTGACCGATGCTGTCATCCAGTGCGGAGAGGATCTGCTCCGGCGAGGCCTTGATCTTCGGTGTCTGGCTGATGCAAAGGCGTCCGCCGCATTTTTTGCACCGTCCGACCAAACACAGCCGGTGTCCCTGCACACCTGCAAGATCCTGATAATCAAACTCCCAGTCGATGTCTGTGATGTTCTCCGCAAGATGCGTTACTGTCCGGATCAGATCGCCGTTCCGCCAATCCATGCAGGTGCACAGATCCTCTGGTATGCGCGAGCAATGATTCTTTTCACACATACTATGCCGCCTCCTTATTCCGTTCTTTTTCACATAAGTCAATGAGCCTTTGGCACCGATCCATTTCAAAGCCCCCAATATGGGCCATCTGCTCGGATAGGCGCAGCTTCTTCGCCATCCAATGGTAGCCCTGCGTCCGCGTCATGCCGTGCTCCCGCCAAAAGCGGTCAAATATCTGGTGCGTCTCTTTTCGCTTCATGCGGAGAGTTTCATTGGCCAGATTGCCAAGTGGCCGCGTGGTACCCTTATGGCAGCCAACACGGGCATTGCAGTTCTGACATTGATAGAATTTCTCCTGTTCAATGCCAAGCCGCTTTGCCGCTGCCATTCCGTAGACATCAGCGGCAGAAACCAGATGGACAACGCCGCCGCAGTAGCGGCAGATATTTGGGATTTCCAAACGCATCCCCCCTTTACGCCGCATTGGCCGCAGGCGGCTCAATGGCTTTCTTGGATTTTTTCTTAGCTGT
>CAVEIY010000269.1:0-5164 GCA_963615825.1 Flexilinea sp. | reverse complement strand
CTCTTGAACGCTTTATTCTTTTTGTAGTATTCTTCGTAATAGATATTCCTCCAATGTCTGCGGCTCCATCGTCCGCACCTCCGGCAGCACCTTTTCCAGAATTGCCCCGGTCTGAATGAGCCTGCGTGTCCGCATCTTTCGCTCTTTCACTCGATCCCGTGCCTGAGCTTCCTCCAACCGGTGCTGGGCCTGCAAGAGTGCCTTTTCTGTATCTGTCATAGTAGTAAAATCCTCCTTTGTGGTAGTAAAAAAGCCGCCTGATACCGACAAATGGTATCAGACGGCGGGTATTATGATGGTAGTTTCCGTTTCTCTCGGGAAACTGGTAGTAAAATATTTAGATTTGTATTCTCATTGGTAGTAGAGACTCTAAAATTGATATTAAAAAGTACAAGGGTGTCGCATTTCACGACACCCTTGCAGGCATTTTACTATCAAAAAGCGGGTGGATTGGTGTCATAGATTCCGAATTTCACTTTCTACGATATTGAACCGCAGGAATTCCGGGATCGCGTCACGGATTGCCTGCTGTTTCGGCGCATCGCTGTTGCTGCTGGCCGCCAGAGCCAGGATGCCGGATGGAAGCAGAACATCCGAAAGCTTCCTTTTCCGAATGTCGTCGAAGTCCGCACAGCACGCAATGCCGTTGATTCGGCTGAGGTAATCCACCATAGCCAGCAGATAGAAGCACTCCGGATACCACTTCTTGTTGTAATAGTCGCGAATTTCATTGCTTTCCAGCACATCGATCAGGAAATCAATATCGCCCAGATTCTTCAGCTTATGGCAGACGTTGCTCTTGAACAGCTCAAAGGAGCAGCGTTTTTCAAAGCAAGGGGCCAGCAGCTCCTCCATGGAGACGTGCAATTCCTTTGCCAGCCGATAAACGGTTTCCGCACTGCATTTTTCCAGACTTGTTTTCCCATTGCACAAATCATTCAAAGTAGAATAGGGGACATCACTCAGCTTGGACAGGCGGTATTTGGTCATATTCTGCCTTTCCAGCAACTCCGAAATCGTCATAGCAGCATCTCCTTTCTTTGTATATTGATTATAGCGGTATACCGTGATAATGTCAATTGCAAAGATTCCCGCGTATCCGACAGCTTCCATCTCAAAAGCTCCCCACAAAATCCAGCGCCGCGTCCCAGTCTGTACTGTTGTTGGCCTCAACCTCCTCCTTGGCAGGAGCGGATGGCGAAGCCTGCGTCCCTTGCAGCAGCTGGATCAGAGCCGCCAATCCGGGAGCTGGGGTAGGTTGCTGGGCAGTCTGGATGGTGTCAATTACCCGCTGAAGAAAAGCATCCTCTTTCTCGCGGGTTTCCAGATAAGGGTCAGCTTCTAACTGCTCCTGTCTGGAGAAGTAGGCATTGATGGCAGTAATCACGGCACTGTTCACAGAACGGCATTTCTTTCGATCCAGCCGCCGCAAATGCTCCAAAGCCTGCCGGTCTGCCTCGTTTTCCAGATTCAGCCGCAGGGTGGTCGTGTAGAGTCGCTTCATACGCTCCCGCCCTCCTTCTGGATTCTGCGGGTGGTCATCTGTTCATATCCCTTGGCCGTGGCGCAAATGTCGTCATTGAAGAACACCCGGCCCTTTTCGTATTTGCCAAAGTTCCGCACCAGGCAGCCACCGCCGCCCAGCACATACAGGCGCATCAGCTCCGTATCATACTCATGCTCCCGAAGCCGACGGAAAATACCATCCACATACTCGGAAGCAGTCTGCCGAATGGCGTTCAGATACCTGGGCGCAATGTCCGCGGTTCCTTCCCGCAGCACCCGCTCAATAGTCGCGTCATTCAGCGTTTTACCGAACTGCCGCAGAATGTTCTCCCGGACAGCCAGCATACACTGGTGGGTGCCGAATTTCTCCGTGTAGCAGTTGCTCAGAACGGGCCGGAACTCATTGATATACATGATATTCATAGTCCCATTGCCAATGTCGCAGAGCATATTGGTTCCGGGGAATGCCCGCAGGTTGGCCGCAACGGCGGCGAAGCCCTGCGGGTAAATGTCAGCACCCGCAAACTCCACATGATAGTCTGTATCCTGATAGGTGAAATCCACGCTCTCGTTGTGCAGAAGGTACGCCCGGAAGCTATCCTTCTGCTCGCTGACCCACGTCAGAGGCAGGCCCACGGCCAGATAGACCTTGGCAGCGGTCAGCCGCCGAAGGCTCAGCTCCTTGGCAATGGCCGCCAGAGTCAGCACATAGTAGTCGCCGTCCATCATTTTGTCGGCGGTGAACTCCTTGTGGCCCTCGCCAATGGTGTAGAAATGGCCGTCGTAGATCAGCAGATCATTGTGGAAAGTGGGCTCTTTCTCGTGGGTGGTCACACCGGTGGGAAAGCTGGTGTGGGCGGTCTTGATGTTGCCGTAGCCGTGGTCGATTCCGAGGATGATTGTGTTGTTATTCATAAATAAAATTTCCTTTCTGCCGCTTTGCGGACTTAAAAATGATTTAGGGTACAAAAAAGCGGCCTGCCCGGTCAGGGGCAAGCCGCAAATAAATTTAGGCACTTTCCGGAATACTTGGTACACTGCTTTTCTTTCGCTTCTGTGAATAGAATTTCTGTCGGCAGCCGGAACTGCAATACTTGGCATCGATGCGTTTCGCCGTAAATACCTTCCCGCAGCATTGGCAAGTCATTGTGTATGGAAGATTGAGTTCCCCGGACAGAATGCGCGCCTTCTGCCGTAAATACCGCTTTTGATTGGCACGGTGCTTCTTTTTCCGGAGTTCTTCTTTGGAAATTTCCTCCGGTGTTGGATCGGATACAGGAACCTCAAACTGTCCAATGAACCTGAAATAAATGTCAACCTCCTGGACACGTTCGCCGCTGCTCCTGTCCGGTGCGTGAACAAGTATCTTGTCCACAAATTCATGGAGCATGGCGGGCGTAAGCTCGGAGAAGTCCGTATATTTCTTTGCCAATGCCAGAAATTGATCTGCCCGTTCTGTGTCCTCCTGAAACTGGTCCAAATTCGTTTGATCTGCCATCAAAATCTGTTCCAGCTCTGCCTGCTCCTTTTCGTACTCGCCGGACAATAACGAAAACCGCTTTTCCTCCAATTTGCCCATGGCATAGGTCTCGTAGAGCTTCTTAATCAATATATCCAGTTCCGTAATCCGCTTCTGGGCTTTGGCAATTTTCCGCTTCAGCTCCTTTGCGGCCTCCTGCTGCTGAATCTGGGAGACACTGCGCACTTTCTGAATGAAATCTTCCCGATTCTGAATGGCATAGGAAGCAGTCAGACGTATGGCATCCAGCAATAGTGTGTTGAGTGCCCTGGTGCTGATGCTGTGGGAAAAGCACTTCTGCGTAACCCTTTCCCGATCCAATTCGTAGGTAGAGCAGTTGTAGGTGTCTCCGGCATAAGTTCTGCCATTGACAGTGTGCTTTCCACGGCGATTATACATTTTCGCGCCGCAGTCCGCGCAAAACACCAGACCTGTCAGCGGGTTGGCAACGCCAGTTGTGTCTGTCCTGCGAACGGTCTGCCTTGTTCGCTGGGCCAGCTGCCAGGTCTCCGAATCGATGATCGGCTCATGGGTGTTTTCAAAAATCAGCCAGTCCTCCGGATCATTTGCCACACGTTTGTCCCGATAGGATTTTGCGTAAGTGCGGAAATTCACCGTATGCCCCATGTACTCCGGCTTGGATAAAATGGCGGTAACGGTATTCCCATACCAGTCATATGGCGGGTATGGATTTTCAGCACTCTCCGCATTGCTGCTCGCCCGGAGAAGCCGCAGTTTGGCATGGTGGTATCCGGGACACTCTGCCTTTTCGTCCCGCAATATCCTGGCTATTTCATAAGCGCCGTGCCCCTCAATGGAGAGCTGGAAGATTCTGCGCACAACTGCCGCCGCTTCCGCGTCTATGATCCAGTGATCCTTGTTGGCGGGATCTTTTTGATAGCCGTACAAGGGACGGTTTGTAATAGGCTTTCCGGACTTTCCCTTGATGGCATAGGCCGCCTTTACTTTCTTGGACTGATCCCGCAGATACCACTCGTTCATGATATTCATAAACGGGGCAAATTCGCTGGTTTCCTGGATGTCGCTGTCGATGTTGTTCGCCACAGCAACAAAATGAACCCCATACTGCCGGAACATTACCTCTGTGTAGAATCCCGTTTGCAGATAGTTTCTGCCGATTCTGCTCATGTCCTTGCACAGCAGGTGGGCAACCCTGCCCGCCTCAATGTCGGCCACCAGCTTCTTCCAGCCGGGCCGCTCAAAATTGCCGCCGGACCACCCATCGTCCGTGTAGTGGACGATATTGGTGTAGCCCCGCTGCTGTGCGTAGGATTCCAGGTAACGCTTTTGGTTCAGAATGGAGTTCGAGTCTCCCGCAACATCATCGTCACGGGAAAGCCGCTCATAGAGAGCGGTGATTTTTTGTTCTTCCGTCTGTCTGGCTGCCATATCAGGCGCTCCTTTCAGACTGACGGCTCATTTGTGGTACGCCTAGTGTACCACAGTTCGGACCATTTGTCATCCCATCATTGCGGATCAACCGCAGAATTTTATCCTCCATGGTTTCCTCAGCGGTTTCACTGAGATGGACACGCACACGGTAGGTGGTGTGTCCGATGTGTCGGGTTAAAAATACGTTTTTGTTTTCTGTCATAGACCTCGCTTTCTCCGCGTCCTTAAACGCAGCTGTGAAATTGTTTTTGTGTTTCTCGTCTTGTAGCCATGAAAAACTTATCCGGCTACCCATATCGCATTCGCATAAATGATTCCTCCTTTTTCTTTGAATACAAGCTTAGCAGTCACCCGGATAACTTGTATCCGGATTACCGCTTTCACTGGTAGGAGAATTACGGTATGTAAATCGGAACCATTTGCTGGAAAAGTGATATTAACTTTTTATGAATGGGAAGAAGAATAGTAGCAGCCGCATTCCAAAGTCGTATCACAGAAAATTATTGACACGAACATATGTTCTTATTATAATGAAAGAACAGTATATACCCTGTGAGGTAACGCCATGGCAAAGATGTGGTATGAGGAATGGCCGTCCGAGGATTTCTTTGACAGCCAGGAAGAAATTGACCCAGCAGAAGATATTTCAGAAAATGAAACATTGGGAAACGCACTCTCCCAGGAGCGGCGGGCAGAGTTTGAGCAGTCCTTGGTACAGGACGAACA
>CAVEIY010000268.1:0-5539 GCA_963615825.1 Flexilinea sp. | reverse complement strand
TGAAAAACTGCCCATATTTCTTTCTTTGGGACTTTGGCATGCGGTCAATGTACTCAACCGTAGCTTCATAAACATGGTCAATCATTTTCATCACTAATAAACTCCACTACATCGCCAATGCCGCAACTCAATGCAGTGCAAATCTTATGCAAACTCTCCATTGATATAGCTTTATTTTTTCCCATCTTGGCAAGCACATTGAAGCTGATACCGGATGCATCTTTCAAATCTGTCCGGTTCATTTTTTTATCGATCAACAGCTTCCAGAGCTTATCGTAGGAAATATGCATCGCAATTCTCCGTTCCAAATATAGGCTAATTGTATTATAGCACAAAACGACGATGTTCGCAAGATACACTCACATAATCGTGAGATATGCTTTACAAATGAATCTCAGCTAATCAAAAAAAACAATATTTTTTACTCCACATTCAAAGCAAAACGCAGCCGTCCCTTGTGGGTGGCTGCGTTTTGCTTATCTTTCGATGCCCCTATTCTTCGGCAACAAATTATGCTGCTTCAATATATCCCGAAACCGTTTATTCTCCCGTTTCAGCCGCACATTCTCCTGCTCCATACGCTGTGCCGCAAAGCGCTTTTCAAAGGAACGCTCCTGTGCCAACTCTCCTTCCAGATCCGCCACCCGCTGATTCAGACCGAATATCGTCTGCTTTAGTTCCGACACCGTGTGAAGCAGGCCCTGTATCTTCTCATTTGCCGCATCCAGCAGCCGCTGAATCCTCCCCTCTTTCTTCTCCTGCACCACATATTTCTGTGCCGCCATCGTCAGGGTCTCATAGTCCTGCTTTGAGATCATCACCTTGCCGGTCAGCAGCACCGGCTTTGCCTCAACTGCCTCCACCTGCTCCACGGTAAGCTGCTGCTCCCGGAGGGCCTGTAGCGTTTTCTCGACCTGCTCCACCTGCTCAGATTGCTGTATATAGTTTTCTTGGAGACCGTCCACACGCTCCTGCAGCTCCGTCTTTTGGGATTCCAGCGCCGCAACCTCCTTGGCCCGTTCCCGCTTCTCAAATTCCAGCACAGAAAGGTGTTTTTCGTGGGTACCCTTCTTCTCCCACTGGATTTCATGGCGTTCCATCACCGCAGCTAAGGCATTCTTCTCCGCCTCGACCCATTGATTCCACTCCGTATCGCTTCTGGAGCCGCCTGTATAGCCCTGGGCCGCCAGGGCCTTTTTCAGCGATACACGGGTATCCATTCCCCGCTTGCTGCCGGTGGTAAACGGCACAAAGTCAATATGCAGATGCGGGGTAGCCTCGTCCATGTGCAGATGTGCAGAAAACACACGAAGATTCGGGTTCCGCTTCTGAAATTCCCGCATATATTCGTCCAGTACCTGAGCCGCCAGGGCTCCCTTCTCGCTCTGTGTGCTCATGTCCTCCCTGTTCCCGATTTGAACGATCACCTCGTGAAACAGCTTCTCCTGCTTGCCAGACCGGATTTTCTCATAGTAGTCTGGAATCATCCGATCCGCCCGTTTCTGCTTTTCATTGTACCGCTGCTGCGCCTCATCAAACATCTGATGGTAAACCGATTGGAGATTTTCATTGCAGTATTCCACATTCAGATAACTGCGCTCAGGGTCGGTATTCTTTGCGTGGAACTTTCGGCTGTTGTGATTGACCGAGCCCTTTCCAACCATAATGCTAATTGTCCGATTCATCAAACTCCTTTTCTCCGGCGTCAGCCGGTGGTTTTGTTACTTTTTCCAAAAGTAACGCAAAAGCACTTTTGGCACGAGCGCCAAAAGATGCCTTGCGCTCGCCACGGGCGAGAGGGGCTGGGAGAACGCTTCTCCCCGGAGCCGCTTCGTCTCCGTGTCGGTTGGTGACGGTTGCGACGGTTGTAGGGCGGTCACGCTGAACCGTCACAACCGTCACCAAGTGTCACGCCTCCTGCTCCAGCTTTTGCAGGGTGATGATCCTGCCCTCATGGCTGCGCCGCCACTGGTACCGGATTCCATAATCCTGCATCAGCCGATCTGCATTGACATTGAGACGCTTTGTCAGGGCTACCGGGCTGATCTCCAGTCCCAGCAGCTCCGCCAGTTGGCTGGGCTGGCCCTGCCACTGCATCCCGCTTTCCGGGAGCTGCTTTGCCACCGCCTCTAAAACCGGCTCCGGCGGGGCCGTCCATGCTTCAACCGCCACATTCTCCAGCTCCCAGCGTAAATTCTCCGGGTTCCGCTCAAAGGTCAGCCGCTGATCCTGCTGGTCACGCCCTGAGACATCCACTGTGATTCCCGGCTTTAGCCGCACCAGCTTCTGAATTAGAAACGCCCCATCCGCAGCACCCAATAGGCCATTAGTACCGGAGATCATGTCAAACTTATCATCCGACTGCTGCTTTCTGGTATGATGCACCAGCAGCATACAGAGCTTATGCGCTCCCGCAAATTCCTTGAGCTTTGCGATCAGCGCATAGTCGCTGGCATAGCTATAATGCTCCGTAGTCATCTCTCTGACCTTTTGCAGCATATCAATAATCACCAGCTTTGTGTCTGGGTGATTCCTCACGAATTCTTCTAGCTGGCCCTCCAAGCCGTCCTCCAGGTGCTTCGCGCAAACCGCAAAATGTAATTTCTCGGTACCCTCTGTTCCATACATCCGGTATAGCCTGCTCTGGAGCCGCTGGTAATCATCCTCCAGCGCCAAATACAGAACTGTACCGGGATGCACCGGGAATCCCCACAGAGGAATGCCCATGCTCACATGATAGGCAATCTGGGCTACCATGAAAGATTTGCCTACCTTGGGCGCACCCACAAACAGATATGTCCCCGGCCAGAGCAGCCGCTCCACAATGGGAGGGCTGCTCTCGTATACCGTTTCGTAGAGTTCTTCCAGCGTTACGGTATGGAGATAGTTGGGGTTCTGCATTCTTCGGATTCGCGCGAAGATATCCTCGGAATCTTCCTCCTTGCATTTTTCTGTCCGCTCTGTTATACTGCTAGTAGATTCTTTGTGAAGCGGCTGTTCCCCGTCTGTTGCAGCAGACGGATTCGGAACAGTCGTTTTCTCTATTGCTTCAGTCACTCAGCATTCCTCCTTCATTCCATTCATAATTTCAGCCAGCAGCTTGATCGTGGCAAGCAGCTCATCATCGACACCAGAGCCAGCTTCAATGCGCCGTAATTCCGCCGCCACGGCCCCCAGCTCGCCCCGTAACGCCTTAAACACTCTGGGGTTGCCCTGCACCACCACCGAACGATTTTCAAGCCGGTGAAGGATATAGTCCTGCTTCGTCAGGCCCGAAAGCCGCACGCAGCGCTCCAGCTGCTCGTTTTCTTCGGGGGATACCCGAAATGCGATGGTCTTGTTTCGCCAACGGTTATGCTCGTCCCTGTTCTTCTGTGACATTTTCTGCATCGTCCTTTCTGAATTGATTAAGCCTGTCCGCCATATCGCTTTGTGTCGAGGGAAACAAGTGGGCGTAGTTGTAAGTGATGTGGATGCTCTCATGTCCAACTCGGTCAGCGATTGCCACAGCCGAATATCCTAGCTCGATCAAAAGCGAAATGTGGCTGTGTCTCAAATCATGGATTCTGATCCGCTTTACTCCGGCGGCCTTGGCTCCTCTGTCCATCTCATGGTGGAGATAGCTTTTCGTAATCTCGAACAGCCGGTCATTCTCCCCAATCTGATAGAGCTGCCGGATATAGTCCTGCATTTCTTCACAGAGGAACTCCGGCATTTTGATCGTCCGGTTGCTTTTCGGCGTTTTGGGGTCAGTAATGATATCACGGCCACCGATGCGCTGATAGGATTTGTTGATCGTTACCGTCTGCCGGTCAAAATCAAAGTCCGCCGGGGTCAGCGCCAGCAACTCCCCCTCCCGAATGCCGCACCAATACAGCATTTCAAAGGCATAGAAGGAAACAGGCTTGTCCATCATTACTTCCGAAAACTTCTTGTATTCCTCCTGCGTCCAGAACAGCATCTCCCGTGCTTTGGCCTTGCCCATATTGCCGACCTTGGCAGCAGGATTGTCCTTCAGCCCGTAGAATTTTACGGCGTGATTGAAAATGGCACTAAGCTGATTGTGCAGTGTTTTGAGATATACCGGCGAATACGCCTCCCCTTTCTTGTCCCGGAATTGAATCATCTCATTCTGCCAAGCGATAATATCTTTGGGCTGAATCGAATTCATTTTCCGCTTAGCAAAGTACGGCAGCAGCTTTGTGCGAATGATGTGTTCCTTCGTGTGCCAGGTATTTTCCTTCACCCGATTCTTCATATCGGCAGTATAGGTATCAATAAAGCTTTCAAATGTCATATCCAAGTCGGCCTCCACCTTGTGGAGCTGTTCACGCTCCCAAGCCAGCGCCTCCCGCTTTGTAGGAAAGCCTCGCTTCGTGGTCTGCCGTGTCTTTCCCTGCCAATCCGTAAAGCGATAGTAGACCTTCCAAGTGTTGTTCTTCGTATCCTTGTAAACTGGCATGCTTACCTCTCTTTCTGAGCAGCACCGTAGCAGGTGCGTTCCATAAAATACTGCTTGTTGACCCGGCCAGAAATTGTGAGATAGCCTTTGCTCTCCAATTCCGCATTCAGCTTCTGCACAACTTTATAGGCATAGGATTTGGAGATTCCCAGCTCCTGTGCCACTTCCTCAACCTTCATAAAGCTCCTGTTTTCCATTTCATCACCCCCTTGCATTTGGATATAGGTTCCCTATTTCGTGTCGGAGAACTTTCTTTCCGCATTCCGATTTGCCCGAGCGGATGCGTCATTACCGTGACGCACAACGGTCATTCAATTACGCAGAGAACTAACGCAATTTGCTTAGTAATTATACTAAGCGTTTTTGCTATTGTCAATAGCTTTACTCAAAAATATTAAGCATTTTTGTTATCGCTATCTTGACGCAGCTTAAATATATATGCTATACTCTCACCACAGGATATAAAGGAGTGGAACAATTATGGCAATCGGAGAGAGGATTCGGTTTTTCCGCAATCTGCGGGGAATGACGCAAAAATACTTGGGACAGGTAGTCGGCTTCCCTGCAAAGACCGCTGACATCCGCATGGCCCAGTATGAATCCGGCAGCAGAACCCCAAAGGCCGAGCTGACAGAAAGCCTTGCCAGTGCGTTGGATGTATCGCCTCTGGCACTCTCTGTTCCGAACATCGACAGTTACCTTGGCCTAATGCACACACTTTTCACATTAGAAGATCGGTATGGCCTGACAATCGAATTAGGCGAAAACGGCGTTTCCATGCGGGTCGATCCCCGAAAGGGTAAGGATGCCGCCGAGCTTTCTAAAATGGTCACTGCATGGGCACAGGAGGCGGAAAAGCTTCGCAGCGGAGAGATCAGCCGGGAGGACTATGATAAGTGGCGTTACAACTACCCACGGTATGACGAAACTTCCGGTTATGTGAAGGTGCCATCCCAGCAGCTCAGTGACGCTATGGTAAAATCCTTGAAGCATCGCTTGAAAAAAGACTAAGCCTACACAACACAAAAAGAGCTATCTGACTTCTCTAACAGAAATCAGATAGCTCTTTATTCTTGG
>CAVEIY010000267.1:0-5851 GCA_963615825.1 Flexilinea sp. | reverse complement strand
AATCCATGTCTCTTCCTTAAATCCGGGAACCACCGCCTTTTCGGTGACCAGAAGCGGGCGCTTCACCAGCATGCCGTCGCTGGCCAGTATCCGGAGCATCTCTTCTTCGCTCATCTCCGGCAGCTTTTTAGACAATTCCATGGCACGATAAAGCTGTCCGCTGGTGTTAAAAAAGCGCTTCAGCGGAAGGCCGCTCTTCTGATACAGTTCTCTCAGCGTTTCTGCATCCGGATGGTCCGCTTTTATATCGATTACCGCTGCTTCGATTCCTCGCTCCTTCAGCCAGTTCAGTGCCTTTTTGCAGGTTGTACATTTTTCATAACAATATACCGTCACCATCATTTTCTCCTCCATGTCAGTCTTCCGCCTCGCCTTCATTGGCCTCTTCCATCCGAACGCTCTCCTGTCCTGTGCCTTCAGAGAATGCCACCTGCAGCACCGCCTGGGGCCAGTTCAGCGAAACCGTCGCGTGCTTCTCTCTGGCAGAGGCTTCTTCGTCAAATATCCGAAGAAGCTCCTGCAGTATCTCTCTTGTCAGATAACCGCCTCGCCAGTGGAAAAGCAGCACCTTTCCTTTTTTCGCTGCCTGCCGACTTCTGTTCCGCACCTCATCCAGTGTCGTCCAGGAAATCTTCTTCTCTTTATAGTAAAAATGATCGTTGTCAGCACAGGCCGGCACTTTCCAGATGACCGGCTCGTGATCTCTAAAAATCTGCTTATCGGAAAGATTGACATAATCATGCCGCAGCAGCCCGTTTTTGGAAAGCGTGTTATCAAAGGTAGCGTCCAGATGGTAGTACGTGCCGTCTATGCGGATAACATTCCATGCATGGCGATATTTGATCCCCTTTTCCGGATTGTTCTCCGACAATGCCACAATACACCAGATTCCCATTGCATCACAGAGCGCCTTGACTGCCTTGGCCATGCCCTCACAAACCGCCACGCCGTTGCCCAGTGCACCTATGATCTCGTGGGAGTACTCTTTCTTCAACTTGTCATAATGTACATTCTGGCAGATGAAATCGTGAATGTAGAGTTCTTTGCCTTTTTCGTCCAGCTTTTCCGCCTGCCGGGCCAGCTTCTTTACCCGGGCTTCCATAGCCTGCCGGTGCTCTTTAATTTTATCCTTTGCAAAAAGATACTCTGGGATCAGCTCCACATAAGTGGAGTTTTCATAGTAACGATATTTAAATGTCACCGACCAGAAGATCATGGGATTGTCCATCCTGACCATAAAATAAATATCGCTGATCTCTTTCCGCTCCAGCCGCAGCACGGGAAAGGACAATGCTTGCGACAAAAGCCCCTCTTTGATGGCGTAATAAACCTTCTGCTGCTCCTTATTCAGTTGATCGTAATAATAGCTTCCTGCTTTTGCCATGATTTCCTTCGCTGCCCTATCCCCTGCTACCAATGCCTCTGATGTAAGCACCATTATAAGCCATAAGGCGTTATTTCGCGACGGCAAATTGGTATGTTGGCGCAAAATATCCCCGATGCGATTTACCGCACCGGGGATATTTCCCTTCATTGTCTCAGCAGCGAAAAATCACACACACCGGACTTTCTGCTGCAATCTCTGTTTTATTGTAGCTCAGCTTTCCTGTTGTCGGATCAACGTCCATAAGGCAAATATTGTCCGTCAGCTCATTTGCTGCCAGAAGCTGTGTTCCATCCGGATGCATCGTGATAAAGCGGGGCTGTTCTCCATGGGTTCCGATGTTCTGCATATAACGCATATGTCCATCTTTCTGATCCAAATGAAATACCGTTACGCTATCATGCTTTCGGTTGGATAGGTACAATGTTTTGCCATCAGCGGCAATCTCGATAGCACTGGCCCAACCATCTCCCGCATAATCCTCCGGCAAGGTGCTAAGAATCTGCTGCAGTGTCAATGTGCCCTCTTCCTCATCAAAATAATAGCAGGCCACCGTACTGTCTTTTTCATTCAAACAATAACAGAAGCGATTGTTCGGATGGAATACACAGTGCCGGGGTTCTGATCCGCTTCTTCCGCGGATCACAAAACTTTCCTTCAAATCTCCGGCTTCAGCATCCACCCTGAACACCGTAATTTTTCCTACACCTTGCAGACGCCCCTGAGAAGGGACCAGCAGCCATTTACCGCTCCGATCCAGGCACACCTGATGGGGATGGGAAATGTAGCCGGGGCCACCGTTTCCGGAAATAAACTTCAATTCTTTGATTTTTCCCAGCCGTCCATCGCTTTCTACCGGAATCACAGACACACCACCGGTCTGCAAATTGGCCACAAACAACCATTTACCGCCCTGATCCAGTGTAAGATGCACCGGATTGGTACCATGGGTTTCTGTGGTATTCAAGTAACAAATGGTACCGTCTTCTGCCACCCGGTATGCGCTAACCTCTGAAAAATCCCCATGAATGGCATATAGACGATCTTGCTTTTGGTTCAGGCATAAATAAGAAGGATTCACCTGTCCCTCAGCAATTTGCTTCAGCACCCATTCGCCATTCCTGATCTCATAGACACGAATTCCCTTACCTCTTGCCTTCCGCTCTTTTGTGGTACGGCAGCCAACATATGCGTACATCGCCATCATTTACCTCCTAAAAATCCAAGCACACCTGCAAAACTCAGCAAAAATACGATTGCCACCACAGACGCCGAAAGCATGAACAATTTACCGAACATTCTTTGCTGTTCCTTTTCATCGCAGCCGCTTTCCTGTGCATAGCTGGCCATAATCAAGCTGCCGCCCGTGGACAACGGACTGATACCTGCGACCGTTGCACTGCACACAATTGACGTAACCATCTGCACAATGGACACGCCGCCAACCTGCTCTGCAATATCCGGTACTGCAGGAATCAATGTGGGGAACACCACGCCATTGGCACTGGAGAACCAGGACATGATGCCGCCGGTGGCTCCCATAATCGGTGCTGCTGTTCGGCTGCTCATGAATTTTGCGAGGAGGGACGCCAAAAGATCTATGCCGCCCATTGTCTGGGTAATGTTCATAAGAACGTTGACACCGGCAATCAAGATCAGAACGCTCCAAGGAATCATCTTTAATGCTGTTTTTTCATTGGCAGCGCCAAGGAACATCAAGATCAGAGAAAGGGTAAAGCAAGTCAGTCCTACATCATAGGAAAATCCCACAACCAGAACCACCATGACCAGCAAGGCAGCCAGACTGATTTTCTGACTTGTGTCAAAAGACTGCTTTCTATCCTCTTTCTCCTGTGATGCTGCACGGAAACGATACCCTCCCAGTGCAATATACATAACAACTGCACAAATCAAATTAGAGAGCGCCACGCCCGCAAAAATTTGATTGGACAAGCCTTCAATACCCATTTCCGTCAGCAGATCACCCACGATAATGCCGGTCAGCGCAATCGGTGAAGCCGATCCACCTACCGCACCAAGAATCGCCATAATTCCCATCAGGATCGGGCTCACCGACATTTGAACGGCCAGAGAAACCGCAAAAATCACGGTCACAGACTGCACACTGATGGCTCCCGGCCCCGCTGCCGACAATCCAAAACTGACAACATAGACAATGATCGGCACCAGAAATGTATTCTTTCCACAGAGACCGATCAGCCACTTAGAAATCTTTTCCAACGTTCCATTTTGCTGCAGTAAGCTGAAGAACAGCATGGTCCCCAGCAGTGTGGCGAAAAGCTTGTAAGGGAAGCCCTTATAAATATCTCCTGCCGACATACCGCCGATTTTACCGAGAATCAATGCCAAACCCAAACACACCACGCCAACATTCATTTTCTTCGTAAAGCCCAAAACGATGGCTCCGATCAGAAACAACAGTGCTATCACCTGCAATCCCATAATCACTCCTTTTTGATTTACCTATTCTGCGCCTTGAAAAAACCGTTTCGAATTGTGCACCTCTCACAAATCCCCGCTGTTTTTTTGGTTTTTTTCATTATCTTTACTATGCATTTTTTCCGATACAAAGTAAAACGATATATTTTCATCGACTCGAACAACTTATTGGAATGGAATGCCGTTCCTGTGACTACACCATCTCTTCCCGCGGCACAAAGAAGCCCGGCATGCATTATTCGGTCATAATACGCAAAAAGGAGCTCAGCGCAGGTTTGCGCCAAGCCCCTTTTGCATTACAGCTACTTTGTTTTTAATAATGCACCACCACAACGGTACCTTTGTTGATCAAATTGTACAATGCCGCCGCTTTGTCTTTTGGCAGGTTGATGCAGCCGTGGCTGCCGCTGCTCTGGTAGATGCTGCCGCCGAACTTGCTGCGCCATGTGGCGTCGTGAAGTCCGATACCGCCGTTAAAGGGCATCCAGTAGGACACAGGACTTTCGTAGGAATACTTGCCGTTCACCATCTTGCCCCGCAGTACCCTGTCCTTCTGCTTGTAGGTGAGAGAATAGACGCCTGTGGGCGTCGCTCTTTCCGGATCCGTGGCAAGACCGGTCACACAGTCGGAATCCCATACACACTGCGTATCCTGGTAGAAATACACATGCTGCAGGGTAATATCTACCTCCACAAAGGTGTTGCCGAACTGCGGCATATCATACTGCACCGGCTTACAGCTATATGCCGGCTCAATCTCCGTCGTCTGCAGACCCGCAATGGCGTCTGTCAGCGCTGTCACGGTCGCCGCCTGGTCAATGTGCACGCCATAGGTGGTAGACATGACCACATCCTTTCCGGATGCTGAATGGAAGGTCTGGGTATTTCCGGCATCATCATACCGGTTCGCAATTTCCGCCACATAGGCCGCCACCTTGCCCTGATCCAGCGTCAGCTTTCCATTCTCCACGCCCGTCATCCAATCCGTAATCTTGCTGCTGTCCACGGTCTCCTTATGTCCAAGAACATTGAGCGTCACAGAAAGATCGCCCACCTGATTGAGCCGTTTCAGCGTTTCCTGCAGATCCCCGCTCCGCACCGTAATGGTATCCAGAACGTCATAGTTATTGAGATCAATGGACTGCAGACCGCTGTTGAGGGAGCACTTCACCACATAGATGAGCTTATCCATGTCATAGGAATTTCCCTGCACCTCCGGAACAATCTTGTAGGGCTTTGTTGCGCTAATGTAGGCATTTTCCGTTTTCTTTGCATTCTTAACGCTGTTTAAATTCGACAGAACGTTCCGAAGGGCTGCCTCATCGAATGTAGCGCTCATGCCATCCCCGGTATATCCCCCGGCAGCGCCCTCTGTCTGACCGCTCTGTCCCGCCAAAATAGTCTCCAAGTTATTGGGTGCGCTCAGCCTGAAGCCGATGTCAGAGCCCTTGATGCTTTCTGTTGTGCCATTCCGGAACTTAATGGACATCGTATAGTTCTGAGAAAATTCTCCCTCAAGGTACTGTTTTGCCGCTGCTGCCGTATAACCGTCCAGCTTAATGCCGTTCACGTAGGTCTTTGCCGCAAACGTGCCGTCTGCGAAGGCCGGAATCGTCAGTGTCAGCGACAGAATCGCCGCCAATGCAATGCTCTTTGTTCTTCTTCCCATGTATGTGCTTCCTTTTTATATGTTTGTAAATTTCATGCCCATTATAAGCCATGGACGGACATTTCGCGATGGAAATTTAATCCCACCATTATATTTTCTCCGCCCGCAGCATAAACAGCGGTGTTGCCGCGTAGAAGGCTTTTTCCCGCTCGCTCCAGAGCTCCTCTGTCACATCGCGCACAAAGGATATATTTTTGCACGGCAGCTGCCGCAGTACCCCGGTGTCAAAATCCGGGCGCTGCGCCTGACCGAAAACCCGGTAATTTTCCGGATCCAGTGCACTGTCAATGTATTCATAGGAGCCGTCATGGGTATAGCCCCGTCCGTACTTTTTCAGC
>CAVEIY010000266.1:0-5909 GCA_963615825.1 Flexilinea sp. | reverse complement strand
AAGCGAACGATCGCTATAGCCGCGAAAAAAGGGCGGTCGTCAGACCCGGAGATTAAAGCTTTCATTTTGAGTGCACAACAGGTTATAAAGGAGAGTGACGGAAAAAGCGGTGATTAACTGTACAATCGGAATAGTGGTTGAAACTGCAGTACTGCGGAAGATGTACAACCATCAAAAGCCATGTGGCGGCTTAGGTATTACAATTTAGAAGTTTTTGCATCAAGCCTTCGAATAAAGCAGATACGCGCACAGGGCAAGTAATATCTGCATCTACGCTGGTGTCAGTCAGCAGCATCGGTGCAGTAAATGATGTGACGATCAGTGTGTTCAACGGCGAGAAATTTCAATACGAGTCGAAGCAGCTTACACGCGATATGGGAATCGTATCCTGCACGGGCAATGCTATGCATAAGAACTGCGAAACTTATCTGCATCTCTGCCTGGCCGTGGGCAATCTGACAAAGAAACTTGTCCATGAGTGGCATCTTAACATCACCGAATAATGATACGGAAGCGACTTCCAACTACATGAAAGTCGCTTCCTTTTTTTGCTACGTCAGATCTCCAGCCACTCCTGCAACTTTGCGCTGGCGGCCTGCTTGTTCTTATCGAACGCATGGGTGTAGATATCCAGCGTGGTGGAGGGCTGGCTGTGGCCGAGAATGCCTGCCACCGTTGCCACATCGGTGCCGCCTGCGATCATCAAGCTGGCGGCGGTATGCCGGAGCGAGTGGACATTCAACTCCTGCTTCAAGCCGTTCTTTTTAAGAATCAGCTTGAAGCGGTAGGTGAAGGTGGTGGGCGTCATGGGGAGCTGCGCTCCCTGCCGCCGGAACAGGAAGTCATCGGCAGTCAGTTCCCTCTGGTTATAGGTTTCGGTGATGTACCGGCATTCTTTTTGGTACTCCCTCAGGAGGCTTTCCATCTCAGAGGAGAAGTACACATATCGATTGCCTGCGCGGGTCTTTGGCTCTTTGACGAATATTTCCTCATCCGTCACCTTGACTGCGTTGCGGCAGATGTGGATGGAGCGCTGCTCCCAATCAATGTCACACCACTTCAGCCCGCAGCATTCGCCGCGCCGCATTCCGGTGGCGATGATGAGCTTGAAGTAGGTTTCGTATTTAATGCTCTCACCCTCTAATGCAGAGATGATTTTCTGCGCCGTTTCCGCATCGGCGATTTTCTTTTCATTTTTGCGCCCGGCGTAGCGGTAGGTGCGCCACGCCGGATTATGCGTGAGAAAGCCACCCTCCACGGCATCAGAGAGGATACTGCACAGCGTAGCGTGCACGCCCTCAATGGTGTACTCGGAGAGTGGCTTTTTCGTGTCGGGGCTAACGACCTTCCGAAGTTCTGCGTAGAAATTTCGGAAGTGTTCCGGGCGGAGTTCGGTGAGTTTATAGTGACCGAGCGCGGGAAGAATCCGTTCAATATCCTGCCGGTCACGGCGAATAGTGGACTTGGCCAGCTTGCCGGGAGCAACCGTTTCCAGCCACAGGTCGATGTATTTTGCCAGCGTGAGTTGATGGACGGGCTGCGGCGTGTGGCGGCATTCCCGCTCGAACAGGACCGCCTGCTCATTGAGCCACTTTTCGACTTGCTTGGGTGTTAGTTCCACCGGTGGATGGACGGTTTTCTGCTGGGGCTTGATGCGGCTGCCGTTGTAGTCGTAGCCCATAGACACCACGATGAGATAGCTGTTGCCGCGCTTGCGGATGCTTGCCATAAAAATGACCTCCCTTTCATTTGACCTCAGTACAGTTGAGGCCGGTTTTGCAAGCACAATGTACTGCAAGCGTGGCAGCAAAGCTATTGCTTTTTCAGCGAAAACAAGCTTTTCTACAAAAGCAACAATCATGCGCTGTGCCGCCTCGAGGACCGGGCGGCGGCAAGATGGAAGATCTGTCCACCGTCTGGACGGAGCATGGTGAGCATGGAATCTGCTGCCTGCTCCTTCTGCGTCTGCTGGGGATGACAGTAGGTGCGCTCCAAGAAACCGGTATCCGCATGGCCCACGAGGTCTGCCACCGTCTGCTTGTCCACGCCGCAGTGTAGCAGCGAGGTTACGAAGTAGTGCCGCAGGGAGTGGAGGTGGTACTCCTGCGGAAAGCCGATGGAGTCATAGATTTTCCGCAGTCGCTTGGTGAAGGTGTCAGGGTGGATGAGTTGTCCGTGCTCGTCGGTGAAGAGATAGGGACCGAACTTGCGGCGCTGCTTTTTCGCCGCCATTTGTTTGCGGTACTTGTAGGAAAAGAGAATGCCACGCAGCTCAGAGGAAAGATATATTTCACGGCTCTTTCCATTCTTGGGTGTTCCTTCCACGATGCCCTTGCCGGAAACGTTGCTGCGGGAACGGCTGATCGTGAGAAGCAGACCGTTTTCGGTACAGGAAAAATCGGACCATTTCAGAGCGCATAGCTCCCCCCGGCGGCAGCCGGTGTACATGGAGAGCAGATAGAACAAACGGTAGTGCCGAGGTTCCATCGATAGCGTGTCCAGCAGCTTTTGAATCTCCCACTGTGAGGGAATGCGCTGAATGGTGCGCTGCAACATTGGCAGGTCCAACATCCGGGCAGGATTTTTCTCAATGATCTCATTACGCTTGGCGTCGCTGAGTACGGCAGAGACTACCGTGAGGTATCGCTGCGCAGTGGACTCCCGAATCAGCTTTCCGTGGTGCTTGCGCTTGCGTAGCTCAGATAGCATATTTTCCAGCGCCAACGGCCGGAGCTTGTTCAAACGGATGCTGCCAATCAAGGGATACACTACCTCCAGCATCCGCCGATATGTAGCGATGGTGCTGGGAGCATATTTTGTCTGCCGCTTCAGCCAGCGGGAGGCAAATTCCTCGAAGGTCATCTCGCCATCCTCTACATAGCCGGTCTTGAAGCTCCGTTCCAGTTCTTCGGCGGCGTGAGCAACGAACTGGGAAATACCGCGCTTTGGAACACTGGCTGGAACCTGAATCGTTTTTGCTTTGCAGATTTTTTTGCCGTTGGGTCGATAGCCATTACTGACTGTAATTTTATATCGCCGTTCGCCTAATTTTTTAACGCTTGCCATTTTTAGAGTCCTCCCATAGTTTGCTGCTGTTTTCCTTGTACAGCCTGTTCATCCAATTTTCCTTTCACTGCCATAGCAGCGCCTGCGGTGAGGCCGATAACGGCACCGAGGTTCTCTGCTTCGATTTTGGCTTCTATGCGCTTTCGCTTCTCCTCAGTGTCCTCATCTTCATCCAGCAGCGTTCCTACGGCGGTCAGTCCGGCTACGGCGGGGATCAGGGGAACAAGCTGCGGATCGCCGCCGCGCCATACCACCCGGCCAGTGCCGCCGTGCCAAGGATCAGCACCAGTATGATCCACTTGGTGACCACCAGCAGACTGAAATCCGGAAGCCAGCCGATCCATTTGGAAGAATACTTCTCGCTCAGGTTCCCAACCCGTTCCAGCAGTTTGTTCATCTCCGTCAGCGATTTCTGAATCTCCGCCAGCGACTTCTGCACCGGCGTCAGGTCGATGTGCGTTTTCAACTCCGGCAGGGTTTTCCGAATTTCCTCCAGTTCCCAGTTCATCCCATCCGCCTGCTTTGTCAGCTTGTTCAGCGTCTGCGGCAGGTCGCACTGGATCACGATGGGTTGTATCGTCTGCGACGGCTGTGCTGTTTGCTGCGGCGCGTTGTTCGATGGATTCATCCGCTTCAATTCCTCTATTGGTTTCCTCTGTTCGCAATTTTCTCTTGACGAGTTCTGCGCGTATTCTGAATTCATGTTCCATGACCTCCTTGAGATATTTGTCCTCATGCAGTTTGCTGTCCCGGCACCTCATCCCGTCTGGTGTGGTGTAGGTGATGTATTTGCGGCTGCTCTCCCAGCGGACGACATAGCCCTCAGATTCCATCAGGGAAATGAAGGCATCCTTGTCGGCGGCGTATTTCATGCACTCGTCGATGGTGTTCATGAGCCGCAGTTTCCAGCTCTGTCCCTTGAGCGCCGTGTGGTATTCCGCACCGCTCATGCCGCGGGCGTGGCGGCGGTTGGTAGGTTGGAACACAGGCAGTCCCAGTTCCTGACAAATCATATCGTTACGCCGCATCAACTCCTGCAGTTGTTCCTTTGCCATGTGCAGCTTTTTGCCAGTCTCGAAGTTGACGGAGTTGATGACACAGTGGGAATGGATGTGCTCCCGGTCAACGTGGGTGCAGACCAGCACCTCGCAACCCTCGAAGCATTCCGCCAGCCGCCGCGCGGCTTCGTGGGCCTGCCGTGGATCGACGGCTTTACCTTTGGGGAAGCTCTGCACCATGTGATAGAACATCACACCACCATCTTTGTGGTGGAGTAGTTTTGTGTTGATGAAATCATTGTAGACACTTTGGGGCTGGCAGTTGATGCCGCTGACGAGCGGCTCACCCTCCCACGTGGTTTTCTTCTCCTGCATGACATAGAGCATCACACCGCGCATAGCGGTGCGGGACTGTGTACCCCTTTTGTAGTTCACGAAATGTACGATGGCGATACGGCTCACCGCCCTTCCAGGACTGACCGCAGGGCGGCGCTGACCTCGGACAGCTCCTGTGCGGCCTTGTCCAGACTGATGACCTGCACCCTGCCCATGTTGGCAAGGACGGTGAGGCGGTTGATGTTACTGCCGATGCCCTTGAGCTGCCGGAGCAGTTCCTTCTGTTCATCGAGGACAACGATCCGCTTACCGAGACAGCAGGCGGTGACATATTCGCTCATGGACATTCCGGCTTTCGCCGCCAGAGTCTTGATTTTTTCACGGTCAACGGATGCCATGCGTGTGCTGAATTTAATATCTTTTTTCATTTTTGCTCCAATCGTAGTAAAAAGTGGGTGCAGGGCTTCTGCCCGCCCAGAGCATTTGGCAGGGCAGCGGCTTTGCCGCAGACCAGACAAATGCGATGCTGGCCACCTCCAAGGGAGGTGATAAAACTCCCGTAACAGGAACTCTCTGCGCCTATCGGAAATATCTGCGTTCACAGGCATTCTGTATCATTTTTCTATTACGTGGAAACTTCTGTAAATCGAAAAAGCATATACAAAAAAGGTAAAAATCTACTGATTTTCACAAAAGCCATTCTTTCGCCCTGCGTGGGCGAAGGAGTCAGCGGCGGGTACATTCCCCACCATGGGGCTACGAGCGCACACGGCGGCTCACACGGGCAAACGCAGGGGGTTCTCAGGGTCGATGGTGACGATGTTCTTAGCAGCGGGATCATCGACACCATCGGCCCTTTTCAGGCAAATCAGACGGTCCCCGTTGCTTTTGCGGAATGACACCGTAATACCGTTCCTCCTTAGAGCGTCAACGCTTTTGCGGATTCGGTGAGAGAAGCTGTTGGGCGTTAGCCCCTCTGTGCCAACAGGGTCGATCTTTTCTATCAGTACCTTGGCAGGGGCACTAATCTCCGGCTGCTGGCGCAGCAGTTCAGAGAGAAGAAAAAGTATC
This sequence comes from Flexilinea sp., assembly GCA_963615825.1. Classification (GTDB taxonomy): domain Bacteria; phylum Bacillota; class Clostridia; order Oscillospirales; family Oscillospiraceae; genus HGM13006. The sequence goes on along the minus strand of CAVEIY010000266.1, from coordinate 438 downwards.
CGTTCATTGGGCTGCTCCGCCTGTTCACAGTTATCTGACAGTAGCTTCCAGACATGATCCTCACCATCGAACTCCAGCGCCAGTTCCCGGTAGGCGATGTCCCGCCCGGTGCAGTAGAGTGTGGCGGTGTTCTCTCTACGCTTACTCTTGCGGAGGACAAAGTTGCTGTCGGTGGCGCCGCTGAGCCCGGTGGTGCCGGAGATCATATTCATGGGATCGTCGTCATTCATCTTCCGCAGATGATGCACCAGCAGAATGGCGATGCGGTGCTTGTCCGCAAGCTGCTTGAGGACGCCGACGTCGCGGTAGTCGTTGGCGTAGGGGTTCGCGTCGTTACCCGCGGTGCGGATGCGTTGGAGCGTGTCGATGACGACCAGCCCTGTCGCCGGGTGCTCCGTCAGGAACTGCTCGACCTGTTCCACCAGTCCGTTGTGAAGC
>CAVEIY010000265.1:4008-6389 GCA_963615825.1 Flexilinea sp. | reverse complement strand
GCTTCGGCCGGAAAAAGAGACTCAAGTAAGTTTAAAAAGCCTCGCAGAGTTCGCGTCCGCAGACTGCAAGCCTTTTGGCAGAAAAAACGAAGTTTTTTCGCCAGCTATTTTTTTAGAAATAAACTGACCCGCAGCGAGCTCACGGGCTGCATGCCGACCAGCAGCATATACTCCAGGATCACCGAGCCGTCCTTTTGCCCGGCCAGGTCCCAGGTGACCTCCTTGGTTTTCACATTCAGGGTGAGGCTGCCCTGAGGGGTCTTGATCTGCGTGGCGGTGACGGCGGCGGGGTCCAGAAGCAGGCCGTAGCCCTCCCCCTCGTTGACCAGGATGGCCCGGCGGGTGGCGGTCTCCAACTTGACGTCCGAGCGGATGGCGGATTTTTCATCCTCGCAGTTTACGGCCTCGTACTGCAGGTGCCAGCCGTAGTCGGTCTTTTCCACGGCGGCGGTGCCCTCCATGCGGATCACATCCTCCACGCCGCCGAACACGCTGCGGCTGGCGATGCGGATTTGTGCGGTTCCTTCCATAGCGTGCCTCCTTGTCGGCGTTTGATACCTGTGCGCGGTGCCGCCGGGCACGGGATGAGCCCCCGGAGTATATAATACATGCAGAGGGGAGAAGCCCGTGCGGCGCCCGGGGCCGATCCGTCCGGATCCGGCCATACTAACCAATCAATTATACTATGGATCGCCGCCTATCACAAGGAAAATTTGGCGCGGATGCCCATTTTTTTCAGTGGCAATTTCTCCTTTCTTCTGCTATACTGAAACGCAAATAGGGAAGCAAACGGCAAGGAGGTGCCTGTAATGGAGCTTAAACTGACGCAAAAACAGTTCCGGCGGCTGCTGGACCTGGTGTATATCGGCAACTGGGTGCTCAACTCCACCCGGGGGGATGACCGCATCCGGGACTACGACCAGGTGGAGAGCCTGGTATTTTCCCACTGCCTGGGCCGGGGCATGGAGAAGCTGACAGAGCTGTACCAGGGGGAACTGATCCCCTCCCGGGCCTTTGCCGAGGGCGGCATCCACGAGGCCATCATGGCCTATGAGGACAACGTGTTCTTCGAGATCCTGGCCCAGGAGCTGGCCCTGCGGGATCTGGACGATCCCCCCATCACGGAGGAGAATTACGACGAGGTCATGGAGCGGATGAACGAGTACCTGGGGGAGTTCCAGCGCCACGGCACCGACCATGTGACGGTGGAGATGGAGGAGTAAGGATCCAATAGCGAGAAAAAAGAGGAGGGTTGACCTCCTCTTTTTGTAAGTAATCAAATTGTACCCTTAAAAACAAATTCTCTGTGAAAGCCTAAATACTTCATGCGTTTTTCATCCATAGGGAGGGCTTTAACAAATGAGGAATTCTTCAGACCAATTTGCCTCCAGGTGTAGGGCGAGATGACCTCGGAAAGAACAATGCGTCTATCGTCTGTGAAGGTTATAAAGCCCCTGTCAAACAGCTTGTCATACATAGGTGAGAGGATGTATCCATTATAGGGATCGACTTTTTCACGGCTATTAGATGCAGACCAGGGCTTGATGTGGCTGGCAATCAACAATCGTTCGTCAGCAATCATGGTTATGGGACAAAACGGACATTGCTGAAGAAGCTGCTCACGGTATTTCCCCTGTCCAATCCGCGCCTGGTATTGAGTGATTTGTGCGGCGGTAGGGGCTTTGTCCTCTTTGGAGGCTGTGCTGGGGGTATCTGCGGGCTTTGTTTTCGCGTAACTAAACACAAGCGGATCGCACTTTCGTTGCCAAATCGCGTCAAAATCCACAAACAGCTTCCAGTAAAAAAGCGGCGCGGTGGGAGAGCCGACTTTTGCAACGTATATGTAGCTGACCAACGGGAGAGCAATTTTCCGAATAATATGGTATCCGTTATCTGTGGAGTTGATATATCCGCGCTGCCCGGCGATTTGGGCTTGGTCCTCGACGGTAAAGAAGATAACATCCTCCAGCGCGCTGATCATCTGCATTCTCTCATTCCACAGTGCGGGCAGTTCATCTTTTTTTGCGTAATTTTGAGAGGGTTCGAAGTATTCCGGCTTAATGGCGGTCATGTATGAGATCAAGTCGGATCTGAGCATAAAACACTTGGCTTTGAAGTTTTTACTGCCGTAGAATGCGTACATCTCTTCCTTGGAGGCGATGTAAAGCTTTGCTTCTCCGTGGCCATGACCAAGCTTGTTGCTGCCCGTCACGATGCAGTCAGGAACGGTCATCATAGACTTGAATACATCGATTGTTTTGAGCTCTTCGCCGTTAACATTCATTCCGCATTCCCTCCATATTGCGTAATGTCCATTTGCTTAAGAATCGCAATAAGAACATCCACCACAATGCTGTTGCCCGATTGCTGATACATAGAAG
>CAVEIY010000265.1:0-3998 GCA_963615825.1 Flexilinea sp. | reverse complement strand
ACATAGAAGTGTCGGATACTACGATCTTGAAGCTATCCTTAAAGCCCATTAGCCGCAGACATTCGCGGGGCGTCAGCTTTCTAATTCTGCCCTTATGGGTTACATAATTATCTACCCCGGCGCGATGCATTTTGTGCATGGTTTGCAGCAGGGGACGGGCTACATCCAAATCGGTTTTGGTGGATGTACGAAAGTTTTTTGTGCCCCCTGCGAGCACATACTTGGCAACTTTTTCGGACAGATAATACTTTTCCTCTACATCCTTTACATCAAAAATGAAATCGTCATATTCTTCCTCGGGCAGAGTCTCCATTGCGGCGGGAAGAAATATAAAATCTCCATGCCAGTTAAATTGCTGATTTCTCTTTTGACATAAAGCTATATCCCCATTTACCTGCGTGTAGCTTTTCTCTCGATTCTTGGAGCTTGTAACGAACTTGATGCCCTTTTCTCTCAAAAAATACTTTGTGTCCACATAGTCTTCCAAAAAATCGCACATTTTGTATTCCAGCTCAATGGGAGCAGGAAATTTAAAGGCGGTCGGCTTCTTAAAGCCGAGGCAGAATAGACGCTCCCTGTTTTGCGGTATGCCATAATCCTTGCTGTTGAGTACCCTAAAATGGACATCATAGCCAAGTTCCTCAAAGATGTCGTGAATGATGTGCCAGGTTCTCCCGCCGTCATGGTTCAGCAGACCCTTCACATTTTCAAATAGGAATACCTTGGGGGAGGTTTCTTTTACGACCCTTGCGAACTCGTAAAAAAGAGTGCCCCGAGCATCGTCAAAGCCCAAACGCTTGCCGACCATTGAAAAAGCCTGGCACGGAGCGCCGCCCACAATAAAATCCACTTTCCCGCTATATTTATGCGCATCAAATTCGCGAATATCGGAAAACCAGTCCTCTTCAGCGATGTCATAGTTGGCAAAGTAACTTGCCTTGCATTTGGCATCAATATCCCCTGCAAAGACGATTTTGTGTTTTAAACCCAGCCTTTGGAAAGCATGTTCAATAGCGCCGATTCCGCTGAACACCGTTCCAAGCCGGACTGTGCGGTTTGGAAAGGAAAAGGAGAGATCTTTCCAGTTATCCTCAGATAAATCTTCTGGAATAATGTCAGTTTCGTCAACCTTACGTTCGGAAACGATCTTCCGAACTGCGGCGATCTTATCGGATTTTTCATAGATGCTTTTTTCAACGGCGGTCATCTGCTTTTTGCTCATGGACGTTACACTCACTTTCCATATGGGGTTGCTGGCAGCTTTTATAATACCATATTTTCTGACAAAAAGGCAAGCGTTTAGGGCTGAGATCGCGTAAGAGCGTGTGGTGTCGCGCAAAACATTGCGAATTGCAGTGGTCGAGCCGAACCAGTCTCGCAATGGCAGCCCCTGTGCCTTCAGAGCCACCTCACACCACCTGGAACAGGAAGAACTTCAGATAGTCCGTCTCGTCTACGCCCCACAGGATGGGATGGTCACAGGCCTGCTGGCGCTGCTCGATCTGCCGTAGCTGCACCCCGGCGTCTTTGGCGGCGCTGCGGAGCATGGCCATGAACCGCTCCGTGGAGGCAAAATGGCTGCACGAGCAGGTGGCCAGATACCCGCCTCGGGGCAGCAGCTTCATGGCCCGGTAGTTGATCTCCTTGTACCCGGTCATGGCACTTTCGATGGTCTTGCGGCTCTTGGTAAAGGCCGGGGGATCCAGGATGATGAAGTCGTAGACCTTGGGCCCCTTTTCCAGCTCCGGCAGCAGGTCAAACACATTGGCGGCCCGGCAGTCCATAACCTCGCTGAGCCCGTTGAGCCGGGCATTTTCCGCGGCGCACTGCACGGCAAACTCCGACACGTCCACCGCCGTCACATGCCTGGCCCCGCCCCGGGCGGCGTTGAGGGCGAAGGAGCCGGTGTGGGTGAAGCAGTCCAGCACCGTGCGGCCCCTGGCCAGCCGCGCCACCGCCTGGCGGTTGTATTTCTGATCCAGGAAGAACCCGGTTTTCTGCCCGTTGATGAAATCCACCCGGTAGCGGATGCCGTTTTCCACGATGTCTGCCCCGGTGAGGTCAGGCAGAGCTTCTCCGGGCAGGGGGAACCAGCCCTTGTTCTGTGCCAGGCCTTCCTTCTCCCGCAGGGCCACGTCGTTGCGCAGGTAGATGCCGGCGATGTCCTGGCCGTCCCGGCGCAGTACCTGGGCCAGGATGGGCAGCAGCCGATCCCGGATGCGCTCCATGCCCAGGCTCAGCACCTGCACCACCAGCACCGGGCCGAACCGATCCACCGTCAGCCCCGGGAAGCCGTCCGCCTCCCCGAAGATGACCCGGCAGCAGAGCAGATCCTCCGGGGGCATGACGGCCTTGCGGTAGTCCCAGGCGTACTGCACCCGGCGCTGCCAAAAGGCATCGTCAAACCGGTCGTTGGCGTTGCGGGAGAGGAGCCGGCAGCGGATGAGGGAGTGGCTGTTATAAAAGCCCGTGCCGAGATAGGCCCCCTTGTGCCCGATGACGTCTGCCAGGCCGCCGTCCTCCACAGGGCCGGAAAGCTCCGTCACCTCCGCGGCGTATACCCACGGGTGCCCCGCCGTCAGAGCACGCTCTCCTTTTTGGGTGATATGCACCTGGGGATAGGGTCGTTCTGCCTTCATAGTCCCGCCTGCCTTTCCGAGAAAAATCAATTCATTGTAGCACATTCCCGGGCCGATTGCCATATAAATAAAAGGAGAAATTGCAAACAGGGAGGCTTGGTTTTATGCCAACGATTTTTTTGAGCCCCTCCACCCAGGAATATAATCAGTATGTCACCGGCGCCGGCAGCGAGGAATATTTCATGAACCTGCTGGCCGACGCCATGGAACCCCTGCTGCTCTCTAACGGCATCCAGTTTACCCGCAACGACCCCCAGGGCAGCGTGTCCAAATCTATTCAGCAGAGCAACGCCGGCAGCTATGATTTCCACCTGGCTCTCCACTCCAACGCCTCCGGCCCGAGCAGCGAGGGCCGGAACCGGGGCATCATCGCCTTTTACTATCCCGGCAGCGCAAACGGCCAGCGGGCGGCGGAGCTGTTCGCGGCGGCCCTGCGGGAGATCTATCCCCTGCCGAACCAGGTGACCACCCGCTCCACCACCACCCTGGCGGAGGTAAAGCGCACCAAGGCTCCTGCCGTGCTGCTGGAGATCGGCTACCACGACAACGCCGCCGATGCCCAGTGGATCGCCGGGCACATCGACCTCATCGCCCAGACCCTGGTGCAGGCCATGACGGAGTATTTCGGCCTGCCTTACGTCTATCCCGGGCCCAGCCAGCCGGGCCTGGCCGTTACAGATTCCGGCGGCCCGGTGGCCCTGCGGGCGTATCCCTCGGCCCAGGGGCAGGTCCTTGCGCAGATCCCCAACGGCGCCACCGTCACGGTGTTCGGCCAGTATCAGGGCTGGTATGTGGTGCTCTACGGGGAGACCATCGGCTATGCCAATTCTGCCTTTATCCAGTTATGAGGAAAATAATTCACCCAGGCTATGCTTTTTCCCTTGACAGTTTCCTAAAATGCGATTAATATTAGAAAGGATATGCACCCGAAAGATCAGGGGGTCTTTTTGGTTGTTTTCTACACTCAAACGGGAAACCGTTTCTCAAGAATTTATACACATTCACAGGAGGTTGACCAATCATGACCACAGTTGGCTACATTGTAGCGGCTGTTGCGGCTGTTGTTGCGTTCGTGATTGGCTTCCCTATCGGCATTCAGTACCGCAAGAAGGTAGCGGAAAAGGAAATTTCCAGCGCGGAAGAGGAGGCGACCCGCATCCTCAACGAGGCCATCAAGAGCTCCGAGAACAAGAAGCGTGAGGTCCTGCTGGAGGCAAAGGAAGAGATCCTGAAAAGCCGCGCGGATTACGAGAAGGAAGTCAAGGAACGCCGCGCCGACCTGCAGAAGCAGGAGCGCCGGCTGCAGCAGAAGGAAGAAAACATCGATCGCAAGACCGATGCCATTGAGAAGAAGGAGGA
>CAVEIY010000264.1:5912-6462 GCA_963615825.1 Flexilinea sp. | reverse complement strand
ACATTAGCGTAACCTTACAAAAACCTCCTAATGCTAGCTGTGGGACATAATGTGGAAGTGAGGTACTTTGTTGGATTGAGTGTGCAAACGAATTGTAGCCCAACATGCCCTCTTAATAATCATTCTTCCCGCTCATATTCCTAACCCCTATCTTAGCCGTCAAATTCTGCCAAATTCACAAGATATACACACTATATTTTCAAATAGGCTTGACAAATTTCTTTACCGAATTAGAATAACAGTAGCATCGTTTTGAGCCGTATCGTATGATATTATGAAGGTTGCATAGACACTTCATACAGTTCTGCTATTGTACAGTTTTACTAAGTTTGGAGAAGGTGCTTGTCGTGAAAAATAAATTGGAGGAATTAAGCCAAAGAACGGTTGCTGAATTACACCGTGATCTTGAAGCTTACTTGAACGCCGATGTGTTTACATACTATGGGAGTATAGTAAATGGCGTTGAAAGGCAAGTAAAAGACATCATTGAGGCACTGGCAAACGATTCATCAAAACACGATAGAATTTTTGTGGTTCTTACAACATCAGG
>CAVEIY010000264.1:0-5886 GCA_963615825.1 Flexilinea sp. | reverse complement strand
TAGTTTAATACCAGTTCAACGAATGGTAGATGTCCTTCGCCACTACTATCGCGAGGTCAATTTTATCATCCCAGACTACGCCTTTAGTGCAGGTACTATTTGGTGCATGAGCGGAGATAATATCTATATGAATTATTACTCTGCATTAGGTCCGATCGATCCACAGGTACAAAACAAAGACGGGAAACTTGTTGCCGCACTTGGATATTTGGATAAAATAAATGAACTGCTTCAAAAAGCCCAAGCCCGAACATTGACCGAGGCTGAATTTTTGATTCTAAAGGATTTCGATCTGGCAGAACTTCGCTCTTATGAGCAAGCCAAAGAACTTGCTATTGATATGCTCAAAGAGTGGTTAACAAAGTATAAGTTCAAAGATTGGACAGAACATTCTAGCACCGGACAACCAGTAACAAAAGCAGATAAAGAGCAGAGAGCAATTGAAATTGCTCAAAAATTAAGTGATAACAACCGTTGGAAATTCCATGGGCGTCCAATTGGTATTGATACGTTAACAAACGAGTTACATCTGGCCATTGTTGATTTTGGGAAAAAACCTGAATTAAATCAAAAAATCTCCGAATACTATGATGTAATGTACGAGTATATTGCCAAACATGGTTTTCAGATTTTCTTTCAAACGAGGTTGTATTTATGAGTGTCATCGAAGAAATCAAAAATATAAAGTTCCCAGAATCAAACAAATCGGATAGCCTAAAGTTTCTCGAAGATGCCCTTTCACAGTATCATCAAATGATTAATGCAGGCATTCTTAAACCTCGTGAAAATCAGCTTCAACAGACATATTCGTCTATTTCGTATCAAAGCAACGGTCTGTAATGTGTCAAACGCTCTCAAAATGCGCACCCGCTTTTCAAAATCAAGCGGATGCGCATTTTGTCATTGGTCGTTATTCAAATGTATCAGACACTCTGCCGCCTGCCAGGCCTCACCCATACACGCCAGGTGTAACCCCTCATGGCCGGTGTTCCCCATCACATCCCGCAAATCCAGCAGAAGCGCTTTTTTCAGGTAGTCCATGCCCTGTTCTGTCAGTCCGTTTTGGAGGGCAAACAGGGCGTGGCTGGCAAAGCTCAATGTGGAATCGTGGAGGCAGATAGGTTCAAAGTCCTTCCATGCGGTGCGTTTTTCTTCCGCCGTGAAGAGCTGCGGAAGCCGTGTCATTAGGAGGAGTACATCTGCCTGTTTGATAACCTTGTATCGCTGCAAGCGATCAAAGCATACATGGTGGTAGCTGGCTCCGGCGTCGGGTTTCAGTGTTGCGGGATCAACCGGTTCCAGCAGATGCAGCGTTTCGTCCTGGGCAAGATGTCCGGTAATAGGGTCATGCGGCCAGGGGATTGCGTCCCGCAGAGCTTTCATATGCTCCGTTTCTTCGACGCTGAGGCCAAGCGCGTAATACCGTTCCGGGCACTTGGCGAAAAGGTCTGCTGCTGCCTGGATGGCCAGGGTCAGATTGTGCTGAACCATCACATTGGTAAAGAGATTGTTATTGGTAATGCCGCAGTATTCATCCGGGCCCTTGCAGAACAGCAGGTCCGCCCTGCCAAGCTCCGGGCGATAGGTATAGCGGCTGACCCAGAAACGGGCCGTCTCGATATAAACTTCTGCTGCTTTCTCCAAATAGAATTCGCTGTCCCCGGAGGCCTTGCAGTAGGCATCCAGAGCATAGGCTACGTCAGCTGTGACGTGCAGCTCGCTGCATCCAATATCCCAGGTTTCGCACTGCTCGCTGCCGTCCAGGGCAGCCATCCAGGGGTATCTGGCTCCGGCAGTATTCATCCTTCTGGAATGCTCTTTCGCTGCTGGCAGAGAACGGGCACGGTAATCGCAGAGGCTTTTTGCGGCCTGCAAATCATTTTTCAGAAAGAACGGCAGCATAAACAGGTCCGTATCCCAGAAATAGCACCCTTTATACCGGCCATGGCTCAGGCCTCGCGCGCCGATGCTTACGGTAGGGTCATTGGCGGAACAGCTGCCCATCAGGCCGAGCATGGAGAAACGCAGTCCGGTTTGCAGCTCACTGTCTAAGGCGGGAATCTCCAGATCACATTTCTGCCAGGTGGTTTCCCAGGCCTCTTTATGGACTGCCAGCATGGCATCGTAGTCCCACGCATCGGGAATCGGCGCAATCCGCGGGTCCACATCCCGTGAGGTCAGGATCGATGCCGCCTTATCCAAAATCAGCGTTTGTCCTGCCTGCCCGTCTGCTGTATAAACAGCACAAGCGCTCTCGCTCCCAGTGAATTGAAATGCAGTGCTGCGGAACCGCACATTTTCCCGAACGGAAAGGCCCGTCCCGCGAACTTGGAAGTCTGCGGCAATCCCCTCCGGAGCGACGCTTGTATCTTCCAGCAGCGACAGCTGAATGGTTTCCGTATTTTCTTTTGTCTGGTCATCAGGAATGGGACTGTTGCAGCTGTCTGTCATCAGGCCACTGGCAACAGAAATTTCCACATTCTCATGGGGAATAAACTTCAACCGCTGTAAAATCAGGGCCGGATGCTCCTTGGGTAAAAAACGGGAGTAGACAACATCTACCGTTTTCTGATTCGCCGTCAGAGAAAACCTTGCTGTAAAACAAGCGGCTTTCATATCCAGGCTGCGTTCAATCGGAGACGACAGAGTTCCAGCTTCTCCATCCAGAAGGATGCTGTCATACACCGGTGTAGGCAGATTCACAAAATCTGTGATTTCCGGCTTGATCTCCCCAAAAATGCCTGCCAGATACACGCCCTTTTGAATCGGCCTGGCCTCTGGTTCCATCGGGAGATAACCCCGGATGCCCATTCTTCCATTACCAAGGAAGAAGATACTTTCAAAGAAATCGTCATCCCAGCAGTTTCCCGTTCCGGACACTGACCAGGGGAATAATTGCAAATCAGTCCGCATGGGCCGCCTCCTTACTCGCTTGCTTCATACTATGGCACAGGAATCCTGCGCAGGTCGCAAATGCGGCCCCGGTGGTACAGGTGCCCAAGACCGGGTCAACACTTTCACAGGCTATGCCATTGTCCATTTCCATCTGCTCCAGCTCCCGGAATGCCTGCTCTTTGTGCCCGCAAAGCAGGCTGTTGCACAGGCTGAGAATCCAGGGATAGGGTGCGTGGGCACAGCCAATTTCCGCAATGGGCGCATCCGCAAAGCTATAAGCATAGGAAGGAGCGCGAATCATTGCCACGGTGTTTCCCCAGATTTCATCATCCGGCGCGCAGAAACCATAGTATGGCAATAGCTGTAGACTTCCGGGCGGTTCATCGTAAACATTGTGCTGTCCCTTCAAATCCACAGACCAGCCAAAGTATGGCTTCTGCTCCGCATCCCGAAAAACACAATGGGCGTAAATAGCCTGCCGGACCGCTTCCGCCTGCTGCTCCAATGTACCGTATCTCTCTGGATAAAGATGCGCCAGAGCCTTCATTGCCCGCCAGACCAATACGTTGTTGTAGGTCAGGTACGGGTAGACAATTTCATCATCCGTAGGCTGTAGAAATGTTTCATACAGCGGGATTTCCGGGTGCCGCATGGCTTCCAGCGTTTTGAGAATCTGTTGGATACCAGCCATAACGGAAGGATCATGCAAAATTGCGTTATCAGCGGCTTGGTTCACATAACTTTCAAGAGCGATGACGGGAGCCATCAGCTCGTCTAACTCAAAGCCGGGTTCCAGAACAGTACCGTCAATGTACCGGGAGTGAATGCCAAGGTTTCTTCTCTGGCGGCCAAAAACATAACGCAGAATCTCCTCCGCAAGCTGCGGGTCTGCATCCAGGATTGCCGGGAACGCCCACAACAAGACATCTCTGTCCCAATAGGCGGCGCTGACATAGTACCGTGTGCCGCGGCTGGTAGCACATACCAGTTCTTCCGTATCCAGCGTCAGGCCGGTGGAATAGAAAATACAGAAGAATAGATTCGTGTTGTAAATTTCCGTCAGCTTTGGCGTTGCCATCTGAGAAATCCGCTGATTCAGCCATCTGATTGTCCGCTGATATTCCCAATCCCAGCCACGGCGCAGCATTTCCTTTGCGCTGGTGGCTGCCGCAACTTCTTCAAAACCGAGGCCCCAATAAAAGACGGTACTGTGGCTTTTACCCGGCAAAAGCTCGAAGTTTTCTGTCAGCGTGTAGGATATACCACTGCCCGTTTTGGAAAATGCGGACTGAATCTCCCTGTCACACATGGGTGCGAACGCAAACATGGGTGCACCGCAGCGGAAATCAAATACAATGCTGTGATTCCATCCACTTTCATAGCAGTGCATGGTTCCGTCCAGAGGCTTATCTTCGTTGATACAGTGCCAGCTGCTTTCCCAGCAGCCCTCCAGGCCCCAGGTAATGTCCATCTGTTCTGCTCCTGCCAGTTCCATACGAATGGCAAAGCCGCGTTCTCCGATTGGCGTCAGAATCGTCATTGTGAAATCAATGTCTCCGGCCTTTGCTTTTAGCACCGGAAGCCAGAAGGAATCCCGGCTCCATTGCATTTGCGTCAAGGGCAGCGGGCGTCCGTCCGCCCGCAGGAAAGGACGGACCAAAGGCAATTCTTTACCGCCTTGTATTTCAATCATTCCCTTATGCTGCATGGAAAGGAAGGTCAGATCTTCAATTCCCGCAGTCTTCTCATTGATCTTTGGCAAAGAAAGAAACGCATTGCCCGTTGGAAGATAACGTTCCATAGAAACACCTCTCAGCATATTGTTTAATCGGTTAAACAGTTTTCATGTATCAAGTATAACAAAAATCAAAATCTTGTCAATTGTAAATTTCACAAAATGCAAAAAAGTTCTTGACAAACACAAATGCAGCTTGTATCATAAGGCCAGAAAGATGGTTAAGCGATTAAACAAGAAAGGAACGACATACCGTGGCCAGAGCAACCCTGAAAGATGTCGCCCAGCTTGCGGGCGTATCCACCGCAACCGTTTCCTATGCACTCAGTGGAAAGCGGACAATTTCGGATGAGACAAAGCAGCGTATCCATGATGCCATTGCGGAGCTGGACTATGTACCGGACCTCAATGCCCGCGGATTAAGTATGCGGGATTCCAAGCTGATTGGCGTTGTGGTTCCTCAAACGGAACCCGGCGACCGGCTGATGTTTCAGAACAGTTTTTACAGTGAGGTCCTGGGCAGCATTGAATTCTATGCCCGCCAGCAGGGCTATCACATTCTGATTTCCGCGACGGATGCCAATGAAAGTTATCTGACGCTGGCCAAGCAGCGCAACCTGGATGGAATCATCGTGATTGGTATGTACCCGGACGAATTCTATCAGGAAATGAAGAAAACGCAAATCCCGATTGTCCTGATCGACAGCTACTGCAACGATCACTATTATCACAATATCCGTATTGATGACGCCTACGGCAGTTACCTTGCCACCCGGTATATGCTGGAAAATGGGCACGATCACATTGCTTTCCTCACAGGCCAGATGAAAGAGAACGGTGTCATGAAGAAACGGCTGCTGGGCTACCAGCAGGCATTGCAGGAGTTTTCCATTCCCTACCGAAAAGAATATGTCTTTGAGGGGCAGATCGAATACAGCAGCGGCATTTCTCTTGCGCAGCAGCTATTGGCGGCAAGGCTCCCTGTAACTGGCATTGTGGCCGCTGCCGACATTCTGGCCATCGGCGCGATCAAAGGACTTTTTGAAGCAGGGAAAAGCATACCGAACGACTATTCCATTGTCGGCTTCGACGATGTGGAGGTTGCGCAATACCTAACTCCCGGCTTGACGACGATCCGTCAGCAAATCTCTCTGAAAGGCCAGCGTGCCGTGGAGCTTTTGCTGAAGCATATTGAAAATCCGGCGCTTCCCAAGCAGGAAGAAATTCTTCCTCTGGAATTGATCCCACGAGGGTCT
>CAVEIY010000263.1:0-6984 GCA_963615825.1 Flexilinea sp. | reverse complement strand
GCGGTATCCGATCCTCCTGAAGTGTAATTTCCTGCGGTGTGTCCAGAAATGGATGATATGGCCGATGTACTGAAACAGCGACCCGCCATCCACGCCCATTGCAGATACCACCGCCAGCGGCAGCAGCGTGACCGTCATGACCACGATGCGGATGGTGCCGGGCATGGGGATCAAAATCAGCTCCGGATAGCCCAAAGCCAGCACCAGAATCACCGTTTCGATCGCGTTCCGGGTATCGATCATCCCTCCCAGCAGTTTGCCGCTGTCCGTATAGTTTGCGGGGATTGCGTACACATTGTTGTATTCTCTTTCGTCCAAGTTTTTCACCTGCCTAATCTGTAAATTGTTGCGGTTGTGGTATACCGTCCCATCCGCAGCGCCTGCTGATGGTCCGGCACATAGATATCCACGCGATGGATATTGTTCTCTATGCCCGAGCCGCCCCGATCTTCCACGGTGTACATGGTACCGTTTATCATGATTTGCGTGCCGAAGGGATAATGGCTGGACATAGCGACCATACCGACCGCTGCCTGTTTGCCGCTGGCGGTAAGCCCCTGCGCATTGCTGCCGCAGCACTTTGCACAGGCACAGTAATGCGTCACCTCTACCTCCAGTGTATAAAGCGCCTCGCCGGTCGGGGCGTTTACCACCGGCGCATCGTAATCCACGATGCTGAGGCGGCGATAGGAAAGACTTCCTTCATAGCTTGGCGTATTCAGGATAACGCCGATGCCGCCGGAGGAATGCACCCACATACGTGTCCCTTCCGCATCATATCCGGCAAAAATGAGTACATGACCCCAGCCGTCATCATCCGCAAGGAATCCCAGATCACCCGGCAGCAGCTCCGCTGCGGAGACGCCGTAGGTATTCGGGTACTGTCCGTTGCAGCCGGCGCCGATCTCAACGCCTACTGCCGTATTGAATACCCATGTGGTGAATCCGCTGCAATCAAGACCAAAGGGCCGAATCGTGCCGGTCGTCGGAGAACCGGCTGACGTCACCAGCCGCGGCGTGTTCCAAGCATCGTTCCAGCCGGGCGCCGACTTGCCGCCCCAGAAATATGGGACCTTGCCCACCAGCGACAATGCCGTTGTGAGGATATGCTTCCGCATGGGGCTGCAGTTCTGCGCGTTGACAAAGGCGATCAGCTCCGCATCGGTCAAGGGAACCATCTGCCCGTTGCCTAATGTCCCATACAGCGTCATTTTCAAGGCGTTGGCCATCTTCTGAATGGCCTCGCCATAGGTTATTTTGAATTGGTCATAGGTGGCGGAGGGATCGATCCCGAAGGCTCGGATGATGACGCTGTTATCAAATGGCTGTACGGTGCATTCCACATACTTTACGACCTCCGTTTCCGGAGTGAGCGTCTCCGTGCCGCCCTGCTCATAATAGATTTCGCTTCGTGTGCCGGTGATTCTGCCTCCGCTGTATATGGGAATGGAAACTGCCACAGGCGTATAGGCTGCCACATTGACCGGCTCCGATGTTGTTATCGTTTCGTCCGGCTCATAGTAGGTGCGACGGGCTGTGGTATAACGGTACTGCGGAACGCCATTGATGGTTCCCGTCTGTGTCTTCGATGTGACGACCGTCACGGTAACGGGTCTGTATGTAGCGTAGGTAAAGGGGACGATTTGCTCCGATTCCTTCTCTACGAAAGATACCGGAAACATACTGTCGGCAACGCTGCGAAGCTTTGCCAGCATATCCTCCTTGCCGGTATTGCGTTGTTGAAGCGATGCGGAGTAGGCCGCAAGGATATAGCTTACATCGTACCCAGCGGAACCCTGTGCGTAATTGATAAGTGCATCCATAGACAGATCGTAGTCGTATCCGCCGTCCTCAATGATCTGCTCGACTTTTGCGAGGGCTGCGTCATACCCTTCCTCCACAACTGCGGAAATATCTGCGGCAAGGTCGTTATAGGATTCCAGCAGTGTTGTGGGGTTTTCCATGTCCACCATCGACCCGTCCAGCCCAAACACGCTGTTTGTGACAACGCTGGGCAGTGAAACGATCAAGACGATAATGACAAGGAAAAACAGGCAGATGCAGACAAGTATCTTAAACAGCGTGTGGCGCATGGCCCATGCCGCCGATAAAATCGCACCCCACGGTCCGCCCGCAGCGGTTCCTGCGGCTATCTCGGCAACCGCCTTGCCGCCCTCCACACCTGCCTGCACCGTTGCGGCTGCTGCATTGGCACCGGCTTCAGCGCCTTTCACGGCGGCTTGCTTCGCCGTCTCTTTTCCTGCTTCCTTTGCGGCTTTGGCCATCTGCTTGGCAGCTTCGCCGTAATTATCGCTGCCGTCGCCTATCTGCCGTTTATCCGGCTCAGCCATTTTCTTTTACACCTCCCCGGTGAGTATCCGAAGCCGCGCGTGGCGGCTGGTTTCTTTATTCGCAGGCAGGCAAAACAGCCGGAGGGATATCATCCGCTCCGGCTGTTGCCCGCTGCATTTATTTCCTGCGCTTCGGCGCCATTATGCCGCTGTCCGGACGCTTTTCAGGCTCCTTAAAGCGGCTGGGCGTGTTCTTGTATCGAACCGACTCCACTGACACCGTGCGGACGTTTTCACCGTCGTAGACGGGCTTTCCGTCCTCGAACACCGGCTTGCGTTCCACAGCGGGGTCTCCATGGATGGCGATCCACTGCTGCCCTCTGACGTCCTCATACACCTGATAATCCCCGCGCGGTGCGGCGAATCTGGCGGTGTCGTAAAAGGCCGTCCCGGAGCCATCGGTATGGCGGACCTCGAAGTGTCCGTCCTCCCGATGCGTGCCGTCCACATGTGCCACCTGCTGCTCAAAGCCGGGCATGAAGTTGCGGAAGGCCGCCTGGTTATATGCGTCTGCGGCCTCTCCCTGTTCAAAGGCAGGCGCTTCCGCGTGCTGCTGCATAGCGTACCAGTCTACGCCGTTTGCCGCCTGCATGACAGTGTGCGGTGCGTCGGGCTCATTGTAATACGCGCTGTTGTACCACAGGCTGTTTCCGCTCTCGCTGCTGGCTTCCATGATGCCGTCGCCCGTGTTGCGAAGGACTGTACCTTCAGCAGCGCCGGGGAAGGCCGCTGCAACCTGTTCGGATTCGGCGGGGCTGCCGGTAAACTCGGGCGCATCGTAGAAGGCGTTTCGGCCCTCGCCGCTGGCCATCTGATACCAGGTGCTGCCGTCAGTGGCAGTTACAACGGAGTGCGGAGCGGCGGGTTTTTCAAACTGCGCCGTATTGAACATCTCCACACTGCTGACCTTGCCGTCTGTGCCGGTCGCCGTCGTGCTGATGTGTCCGCCGCTGATCTGGGTCCCCTTGAGTGTATGGCCCGCAAGCTGAGGCATGTAGTTGCCAAGGCTGCGGTCGGCGATATCGCCGGCAATAGTGCCGGCGGCTTCTGCGGGACGCGCTGCTACGGAGGAGATGGATTCTCCCGTAAGCATTGCACCGTTTCTGGCAGCTACACCGCCAAAAACGCGCCCGACAAAGCCGACGCCGCCGCCCATGCCCATGCGCGTGCCGCCATCAACGACGGCGTCACGGACATAGCTGTTACCCTTGAATCTGCTGGCAAAGCCGGATGCAAAGCCGCTGGCCGCGGCCCCGGTTCCGGTTGCAGTCGAACCGCCCCTGCCGAACACGCTGCCTGCGCTCTTTGCGCTGTGTCCCACGCCGCTGATCACCCTTGCGGCCATCAGCAGCTCCATGCCCATGCTGGAACCGGTCTGCGCCACATTAAGTCCCATAGCGGCCATATAGCTGTCGAATTTCTGCGCGGTCTTTAGGAATGCCAGGGCGCAGAACAGCCATAGAAAGATAGATCCCTGCCCTGTACTCAGCGCGCCGCCGTTTCCGATATACTGGCCTACCGAGGAGTTAAAGCCCCGGATAAACCACACGTTCATGACCAGCAGGAGAAGCTGCGAGCCTACCATCCTGCACCAGCTTTTAAAAACCTGGTTGGTCGCCTTGGAGCCGCCCATGCAGAATGCCAGCGGGGAGGTATAGCACAGCACACCGACCACGATATACCGTTCGACTGCCTCCAGCAGCAGCTTGAAGTAATTCCATCCGAGCGCGATCAGCAGGATCAGAACCAGTATGGGCCCGACAACCGTCACGGTTGAAACGATTGTCAGCAGTCCGTTGCTCAGCACCTGCTCCACACCGGCAAAGGTGAATTCCTCCGCCGTCATGCTTACATCCATCAGTGCCGTATACGGCGCTCTGGCAATGTCGAGCGCCAGCATGAAAATTGGTTTTGCGTATCCGATCAGCAGCGCGAAAATCGCGCCACGCACAACTAATTGCCATGGGTTTTCGGCTTCGGTAATGGGTCCTCCGAACGCACGGAACAGCTGCCAGACCACAATGAGAAAAAGGACTGCCCAGGCTGTGTACTGCATGACGTCAAAGGCCTTGGTGATGAAGGGGAAATACTCCTCCATGGTCACCATGTCTGTTCCCAACGCATTGAGAAAGAGGCCGGAAACCGCGTCCATGATCTGCGAGGCAATACTGGAGATCCATGTCACGATCCCTTCAAAAATCCAGTCTAAGATAGTCGTTCACCTCCTGCCTGATCCCGAACTGTTGATCATTAACCTGTGTACTGCCCGCCGGCGATCAACGGCTGAAGGTATGCTACGATAAAGCCGAGTGTGTTAAGAATAATCCAGGTCACAACGACTCGTTTGAGCCAGCTGGTAGCCTCGTCCACCGCACGCTGGTTCCGGCTGACCATCCGCACCAACAACGCAATGGCTGCCACGGTCACGGCGACAATGGTACTGATCCCGACCAGCTGTCCGTAGATATCCCGCATGATCGTGGAAAAGCGGTCCCAGATCGTTTCAGCCATTACGGGCTGGACGGAGAGGATCATTGCCGACGCGGCGCCCACTAACGACCAGTAGGTATTTCTGAGCCGATGCTTACCTGATACAAGTTGCTTTGACATGCTTTTACCTCCTGTTTTTCAATTCGGCACACAAAAAGGCGCCGCTCTCGGAGGCTGAACTGCCTCGCAGAAACGGCGCCTTTATGGTGTGCTCCTACTATCGGACGCTAACAGTATAGCATGTTTGCATTTACATGTCATCGGCGCGAACCGTGCCATTTTCTCCGCCTTTTTCTGTGCCATCCACTATGCCAGATCAGGCGCACTTACCAGTTTTCCAAAATAGAAAGAACCTCCAGCCAGGAATCCACCTCGCCGGCAGGGGCAGACCATAGACGCAGGGCGATGATATTGATTGCCTGCGTGCGGAGCCGATAATAGTGCCGGGCAGAGATGTCCAGGCGGTACAGAAGCTCTTCGTGCATCAGCTTGTCCGGCCCAAGAAAGGTCATGTAGATGATGTCGTACATCTTGTGCCCGTTGACCGGTTTGGCTTTCAATATGCTGACCGCATCGTTGAGCCGGTCAACCAGTAGGCGGGAGCGGCGTACACTCTCCATCCGGCCTTCCAGCTTTCGATTGTTCATCCCAAGTTCCAGGTCGATCCGATCCAGCAGCGTATCCAGATCCTTCAGCGGGCGATCCAGCTCCTCTGCTACGCTGGACGGGAAGCATTCCAGCGTCCAGAGAATGGTTCGGTAGTGCTGCAGCAGGAGAAGCGTGTTATGATACATGCTTTTCTTTTTCTCCTTTTTGGCTTGGCGGACTCTGTCATCATCGATAGACGAATCTCCCAGAATGCCGCGCTTTGTTAAAAGCTCAATAAATGCGGCGGACTGCTGCGACAGCTTGGTTTCCTGCTGTTCATAAAGCGCCTTTCCGGCACTGCTTTCGATTTTGCTCATGTCGATTCTCCTTTCCCGTTTCGTGAGTGCAAGAAAAAATCCGCGTAAGCGCATGGCCCGCGGATGTGGTTCGCATCTATGCGGCGTAGTCTACTACTTACACCTCTGCAGTCATAGATACAGTTCTGACAATTCCAACACAGAGAAAAATACGCGCGTATTATAGGGGACGAAAGTGCAACGCGATTTTTTGATACCTGTTCGACATACTCAGTGGTTCTCACGATAATGATCCTGCGGCTGTACCAAAGGATCATCTTGTTCAGGCGTGCATTGTCCGAGCCTCCAATATGCGCATTTCCGGCGCAAATACGCATTTTCTCAATAATGCGTTCAATTTCTGCGCAGGTGGGCAGGGAAGCCTCTGTATCCAGCGGATACAGTCTATTGAAAATGAGGCAGCCGTAGGAGCCCGGCAGACGGTGCAGAGCGAAGGCATCCCCGTTCTTCTGAAAAAATCTCCACACCTTTGTCTTTTCCCAGCCCCAGCGCCGTCCCAAGGCTTCCAATGTCAAAGCGGCGCCAAGTCTCCCGAATTGAACGGCAGGCGCCAGATAAGAAAACGCATTGCCGGTCTCCTGCCAAACCGTGTGGCACCAGAGGTCCAGCCATGCATCTGATTCGCCGAATGTATAACGCTGATCCGCAAGGCGCTGCGTGATGTTGCGCGGAAGGCAGAGAAAGCCATAGCCGTCTGTTGCGTAGACTGTTCCACTCATGCATTCGGCACCGGAGCATTTTACGACCCAATCGATGACGGCATATTCCAGCTTCTTTGTTTTCTCGTCAAGCGTGTAACGGATATACCCGAACCGGCTGAGCGTATTCATGATTTCCAGAGCCTCCGTGCGGCTTTTGACGCCCAGAATGCTCTTTAAGCCGACCACGCCACCGGACCACATCCCTGGCATTACATCGTTTGTGTATCCGCAGTATTTTGCCCGACCCTTGCGAAATGCCGCCCGCGAGGCCAGCTTCGCCCAATAACCCATGATTCCCTTGCCGACCGGCAAATGAGCCCTGGGCAGCTTAACCCATTGGTATCTGAACAGGCATTTCGGCATGACGGGATCCTCCTTTCTGCGATTGGATATAAAAACAAGGCAGCCCCTTTAATCAAGAGTGCACCTGTAAAATGAAAGTAGACACTCACAAAAGTGTGGGTGTCTACTTTTTTG
>CAVEIY010000262.1:3610-7444 GCA_963615825.1 Flexilinea sp. | reverse complement strand
GGATGCTATCAATTGCTTAAAATATGCTTTGTATTATTCTTATTCTACCCTATGATACTGATTTAATCAAGTGCGGCTTGTTTTATGGGCAGCCGCTCAGCGCATAACAAGTTTTCGTTTGAACTTTTCAAATTCAAGTGCTGTATTTCATGAAATCCCATTCGATGACACTTGATCGGGCGTTGTCAAAATTCTCACCCATCGATAGCGGTTGCACACAATGGCATTGGGAATGCACTTTAGCAGTTGATCCGCCTTCAAAAAGCAGAAGGTAACCACAGGTGGAAACTGAAACACAAATGCACTGAGGTAGGCCGCCGGAATGGTAAACAGCCACATAAACAGGTTGTCCACGATTGCCGCATATTTTGTCACGCCGCCTCCTGCGATGATGCCGCTCTCCACCGGATACTCATAGCAGGTTCCAATCGTGGTAACACTGAGCACTGTCAGGAACAGAATCGCCAGAGACTTGGTTTCCTCCGACACCGCATATAAGCCGACAATTGCGTCCTTCAGCAGGAACATAAGTCCCCCAAACAGAAGCCCTACCAGCAGGAAAATCGCCTGCATGGTTTTAGCATAGGAGCGCACCATGTCCAGTCTTCCCTCTCCAATGGTCTTTCCGATGGTCACAGAGGCTACGTTGGCGCAAGACATTCCGACCACCGCAAAAATCTGAAAAATCACCGTTGCGATGGAATTTGCCGCAATCACCGTGGCACTGATATGTCCCAGAACAGCGGTCTGTGCCGCCTGAGCAACGCCCCAAAGCGCGCCGCTAATGACTATGGGTGTGGAAACCCAGATGTAATCCGACAGATAGGTTTTATCCAGCCGAATTAGCTCCATCAGCTTCATCCGCAGCTTCTTATCGATCACCAACACATAGACGAGAATAATGGCCAGCTCAACCATACGGCTCACCAGCGTTGCAATGGCCGCGCCTACAACTCCAAGCTCCGGTGCGCCGAAATTACCATAGATAAAGCAGTAATTCAGGCATACATTGATGCAGATGGTGCTGATGGACATCACCGTTCCTACCATGGCCGTCTCTACGCTTTGCAGGGAATACATCAGGGAATTCGATACAGAGAAGATCAGATACGTCCAGCAGATGACCCTTAAATAGCGAACGCCCTCGTCAATCACCGTCTGATCGTCTGTAAACAGCGACAGCACCTGTGCCGGAAACAGCTTTGCCAACAGGAAGAACACAATACCTACCGTCAGGCCAAATTTGACGCCAATGTTGATAATCCGCTTGATTGGGTCAATCCGCTGCTGTCCCCAATATTGCGAAGCCAGCACCACAATTCCCATACCGATTCCGGCAGCGATCTGCTGGAGGGTAAATTGGATCTGGTTGACCAGGGTTGCGCCGGAGAGGGCCAGCTCCGTATACGTTCCCAGCATAATATTGTCTGCCATGTTGACAGCCAGCGCCGCAAGCTGCTGGAGCACGACCACAAGCAGCAGCGGAAAGAATGTTTTGTAGAAGCCGGTATCCCGCGTAAAAATCCCAAGGATCTTTTTGTCCTGATCTGGCGGAAGGACGGCATAGTTGGATGTACGCATAGTAACTCTCCTTGATTGCAGAATAGTTTCATTTTAGCATTCAAAGAGTTATTTTTCTTGCACAATTCCGGCAATTCATTGTACAATATCCTCACATTATGCTGTGGAGGAATAATTGTGTATTCTACCGAAATTCGTACCGATGAAACCATGCGCTCTACCATTTCCTATGGAACCCCGGAGCACCCCATTTGCTGCATTACAGACGATCTTGGCAGACTGGAAAGCCAGAGTACCAGATGGCATTGGCATGATGAACTGGAGTTTTCCCTTGTAACCCGCGGGCGAGTCACCTTTTATGCCGAGGCCCAGCAGTTTATCCTGGAAGCCGGGGATGCGCTGTATATCTCCAGCGGAACCATCCATCATGTGGCGGGCACAGCGGGATGTGTGGTAGAAAATCTGATTTTCTCCCCATCCTATCTCGGAAGTGGAATGTCCCCCGTGCTTCAAAAGTATGTGGAGCCGGTTCTGCACCGCGGCCCTTCCATGCTGCCCCTGCGGCAAAATGATGGAACTTCCGCCTCCATTACATCCTGTTTGAAGGAAGTTCTCCGCATATGGGCGCAGAAGCAGCCCTTGTGGGAGATCTCAATCTTGTCCGGTGTTCTGGAGCTATGGAAAGCATTTTATCCGCAAGCGGCACCCTATTTTAAACTTTCTCAAAACAAGCAGCATGAATTAACCCGCATCCGGCTGCAAACCATGATGGCATATATTGCCCAGCACTATGCGGAGCTCATTCCGTTGGAGCAGATTGCAGATGCTGCACATATCAGCCCCAGCGAGGCTCTTCGGTGCTTTCAGGCTGGACTGCAAACCACGCCAGTGCAGTATCTAATTGATTACCGGCTTTCTGCAGCACAGCACCGGCTTCTCGCTTCCTCGGATTCTGTTACGCGAATTGCCGCAGATTGCGGTTTTCATGCAACCGGCTACTTCTGCCGAATGTTCCGGAAGAAGTACGGGATGACGCCGGTAGAATTTCGGAACAAGCAGAGAGCACCGTAGCTAATACCTAATGCATCTTCATTTTCTTACGCTCCCTTTCAGCCCATTCTTCTTAGCAAGCTCGCTTGCTGCCCGTCTTCGTTCCACCGAGTAGGGCGCAGTCAAGCGAACAGCAAAGCGTCTGCGGTCAATTTCAAACGTCAGTCCGCCCTGCTCATCATCGTCCGTCTGCCTGCACAGTTCCGGAAACTCCGCAGCATACTTCGTCAGTCGGTTTTTCAGCGCCGTATTGTGTGTCTGAATCTCAACGATTCTGCTGGTTTCATCGAAGTAGATACACGTCGTTTTCTGCCGTTTTGTCAGTCCGGTCTTCATAGTGCCTCCATTTCTGCCTGTTCCGAAAAAACAGACTCGTTTTCAAGAATTTTTACCAGCTCTAAACCTGTAAAAGCAGGTTGGTTTTTGAATGGAGCGTTCCCAACTGACGCACTGTTCAGTCGGGACGCTTCAATTCCATAAAATGCGTTTTTCTCAGCTCAAGACGGTATCAGCGTACCTCATCCCGTTCGGCCGTTTTTTCTCTCCATTGCCGGAAGAAATGCCACAAGTTGTTCCGCTGGATCACGCTCTCATAATCGCCCAATTTCTTGCGAAGCATTGAGTTTTCTCGTTCCAGCTCTGCCGTACGAAGCGAATTGTAAACGGACTTGTACTCCAGCAGCTCCTTCTTCAAAGAAGCAATCTCCGCTTTCAGCTCGCAAATCAACCTCTTTGCTGCATCCAGTGTCTTTTGCAGCTTTCCCTCTCGCCGCTCCTGCACAACGTACTTCTTTGCCGCTATTTTCAGCGCCTCGTATTCTCTACGCTCCAATGTAACCTTTGTAGTAGAAAGCATCGCTGGTTTTGCCTCAATCTGCTCTACCGCGTTGACATCCGCCTGCTGCCTCTGGATATGCTGGAGCTTCTTCTCCAGAGCTGCTGCCTCCTGAGCTTTTTCTTCTGTCCGCTCTGTGAGGGTATTCAGCCGTTCCTGCTCCCGTTTCACCTTGAACTGGGTTACCGTCAGGTGTTCCTCGGAGCTGCCGCGCTCTCCTCGCTCCAGATCTGTGTACCCGGCATCCTGCATTGCGTTATAGAAATCATCCTGAAGGATGGAGTAGGACTTCCTCAAAACCGGCTTGCCGGACTTTGTCAGTAGTGGCTTACCATCCTCGCCAATCGCCGGTTGGGAGGCCCACTTTTTGCTCATGCTGACCTGATGAATTCGCTCCTTTACCTTGCCCACAAGCTCAGGATCTTTGC
>CAVEIY010000262.1:0-3553 GCA_963615825.1 Flexilinea sp. | reverse complement strand
GATCTTTGCAGCGTTTTGTCCAGCGAACCTCTTTTTCTACCACCGGAATATAGACCACATGCAGGTGATAGTGATACACATCCTCGCCCAGCTTTTCTGACATGGCCCGGTTCCGCTCATCGGCGTGCATGACTGCGGAAAGAATATACTGCTCCCCGCCCACGATCTTCACCGCCGCATGGTATGCATCCGAATAGAACTTCTTCGCAAATTCATAACCGCCATGGTTATAGAAATAGGCAGAGTTCACATCGAAGATCAGCTCTCCAAATTTCTCTGCATCCGCTTTCAGTCCACGGGTCGAGATCATCCCGGACTCCACCATTTGGTCAAACATCTCTGTGTAGGCTCCCATTGGACACTTGAAATGCACATTCATTTCAGTCCGTTCAGGTACAATATCCTGATTCACATAGCTATCCTTCTGCCGCTCATTGTGGGCCTGTGCATTGGCCACCTTTGCAGCTGTCATCTTTGCGTTCCTTGCGCTGGTACGGTCAATACCGTCGCCTCTTGCCATTGGCATTTACCTCCAAATTTCAAATTGTACGGAAACGTCGGTCTTTAGGGGCACACTTCATCTCCGTCCTAAGAGCCGCTTGCAGCGGTTGGACTCCGAATCGCCCGCCTGCGGGCGGGTGTTGCGGAAGTGTAATAACTCACTATGACACTTTCATCCGGAAGGCTGCAAAGTGTCGTGGGCTCTCCGAGGGGGATGCGGAAATTGTGCGGCAAAACTCCGTTTTCTCCGTTTTCCCGCAACGGTTGCAACGATTGCGACGGTTCCATATGCAGTACCGTTTCCACCGTTGCAGCCGTCGCAACCGTCGCGCCGACTTATGCTTCTGACATCCCCGCAGGCACATAAGTCAGTGTGACCCGCCGCCCTTCATGCCGAACTCTGTTTTCATACTGAACACGATGTTCGTCCAGTAACTTTCCAACCTTAACATTCAGATACTTACTCAGAGCATTTGCCGCCATTCCTGTCTGGACAGCATCGGCAAGCTCAGAGGGCGAGCCCGTCCATACCTGCTGCTCTGCGGACACCAGACTTGCAACAGCCTCTAAAACCTGATCAGGCGGCTCCCTGTGCAGCTCGTTTTCCACTCTTTCAAGATTCCAGATCTGCGTATCAGCATCTTTTTTCAGATAGAGGATTTGATCCGGCTGGTCACGCCCCACCACGTCAATGGTTGCCTCCAATGCCGTGCGCTTTTTCTTCTACATGAGCAGTGAGCCGTCTGCACAGCCAAGCAGCCCTGTTGTCCCGGAGATCATTTCAAAGCTGTCCCCTGCCGGTTGCTTGCGGGTATGGTGGACCACCAGCATGCAAATACAAAAGCGGTCTGCAAGTTGTTTGAGCTTTCCAATGATCTCATAATCACTGGCATAGCTGTACGCCTCACCGCCCGCCTCCCGAATCTTCTGCATAGTGTCAATGATAATGAGCTTGGTATCCGGATGCTCCCGCATGAAATTCTCAAGCTGCTGATCCAGTCCATTCCCAACCTTTCCGGCATTGGTGGCAAAATGCAAATGCTCTGTATCATGAACGCCATACATCATGAACATCCTGCTCTGGATACGCTGAAAATCATCCTCCAATGCGAGGTACAGAACTGTACCGGAATATACTTCATAGCCCCACAATGGTTCGCCGGTGCTGACATGATAGGCAATCTGCGCCACCAGAAACGACTTGCCGATCTTCGGCGCACCTGCGAGGATGTACGCGCCCGCATAGAGTAGACCGTCAATAATCGGCGGTCTGCTTTTATATGTCGTTTGGTATAGCTCTGTCATAGAGATCGTATGCAGGTAATTGGGATCACTCATGCGCTGCATTCTCCTGCAAAGCTCCCGCAGTCTTTTTTCATCAATTTCAGATTTATCATTGATTTCTTTTTCCATAACAGGTATACTTGTTTCAGTTGAGTTTTGAAGCGACTGCCTGACATCTGCGCCAACAGATGTATCCAGGGCAGTCGTTTCTTTTTGATTGGCTTCACGATTCATACATTGTCCTCCTTCATTCCTTCCATAATTGCCGCAATCATTTCTACAACCTCCAGCAGTTCATCATCCACGCCTCTCCCCGCTTCAATGCGCCGCAGTTCGTCCAGCACGGCGGCAAGCTGGTCGCGCAGCGCCTTGTAAACCCTCGGATTGCCCTGTACTACCACGTCCTTGCAAATCAGGCGGCGGGTGATATAATCCTGCTTTGTCAGCCCGGAGAGCCTGACGAAGGTCTCGATTTGCCGATCTTCCTCCGGCGATACCCGGAACGCAACGGTCTTGTTTCGCCAGCGGTTGTGATTATCTCGGTTTTTCAGTGACATTTTCAGTTACCCCTTTCGATGTTCAATTGATTCGCCATTTCCTTCTGTACAGTCGGAAACAAGTGCGCATACCGATAGGTGATCTCTACACTTTCGTGGCCCACGCGACTTCCGATTGCCACCGCCGAGTATCCCAAATCAATCAGCAGCGATACATGGCTGTGTCTCAAATCATGGATTCTGATCACCTTGACCCCCGATTTCTTGCATCCATACTCCAAACCACGCTTCAAACTATACTTGCTCAGCGGGAAAACCCGGCTGTTGGGCTCCAATCCATAAATCTGTTTGAAATAATCCTGCATCTCGTTACAGAGGAAGTCCGGCATCTGGATCACGCGGTTGCTTTTCTTCGTTTTCGGTGTGGTGATAACGTCCTTGCCCTGTAACCGCTGATAGGATTTATTGATACGGAGCGTCTTCTTCTCAAAATCAAAGTCCTCAAGCGTCAGCGCCAGCAACTCTCCTTCGCGGATACCGCACCAATACAGGATTTCAAAAGCGTAGTACAGCATCGGCTTGTCCATCATGGTATCAATGAATTTGAGGTATTCATCCTTCGTCCAGAACAGCATTTCCTTCGGCTGTTCACTGCCCATATTGCCAGCCTTTGCAGCCGGATTGATCTGCAAACCGTAATACTTGATAGCGTGATTGAAAATGCAGCTCAGTTGGGTGTGGACATTTTTGAGATAGTCCGGTGAATAAGCTTTGCCGTCCGATTTGGTATGCTGCCGGATTTCATTCTGCCAGTCGATTACATCACGGGCTGTAATCTCCGAGAGCTTACGCTTCTTGAAATACGGTAAAATCTTCGTGCGGATGATATGCTCCTTGCTGAGCCATGTGTTGAGCTTCAGTTTGGGTTTCACATCCTTTTCATAAAGCGCCACGAAACTCTCAAAGCTCATATTAACATCCGCCTGCTTCTGCATCAGGAACTCACGCTCCCAAGCCTGTGCTTCTTTCTTGGTAGAGAAGCCACGCTTTAGCTTCTGTTGGCGTTCTCCCCGCCAGTCTGTGTAACGGAACTGTACATACCACGAACCGTTTTTCTTATCCCTAAACGCTGCCATTCGATTCCTTCCTTTCCCTCTGTTCTCTCGTACCATAGAACTTCTCATGGAAGAACTTACGGTCCACTCTGCCCGCAATGGTGATGCACCCAGCCTTTCGCAGCTCCTCGTTCAGCTCACGGATGAGCTTATACG
>CAVEIY010000261.1:0-8045 GCA_963615825.1 Flexilinea sp. | reverse complement strand
CAAGAGCTTGCGGGTTTATATGGATGCCTACAAGCCTGCCTATGCCATTAAGCTCTCGTCCAAGAACTTTGGTATGGAGGACAACAAGAAGATTGTTCCTCTCTATGCCGCGTTTTGTATCTGAGAGGTTATTTGCGAAAGGTGGTACGACATGAAAACAATAGGTCTACTTGGTGGAATGAGCTGGGAGAGTACCGCTCATTACTACCAAATCATCAACGAGGAAGTGCAGAACAAGCTGGGCGGATTACATTCGGCCAAAATTGTTCTGTATAGTGTGGAGTTTTCTGAAATCGAGCAATATCAATCCAGCGGCCAATGGGAGAAGTGCGGCGAGATATTGGGAAAAGCTGCCAAGAGCCTTGAGGCTGCCGGAGCGGATTTCATCCTGATTTGCACGAATACAATTCACAAGGTCGCCCCACAGATTGCTTCCGCAATTCAGATACCGATTATGCACATCGCGGATGCAACTGCCGATGAACTTGAAAAATGCGACATCAGGCGCGTGGGACTTCTGGGGACGAAGTACACGATGACGCAGGATTTTTATAAAGACCGCTTAGCCGGCAGGGGAATCGGGGTGCTGATTCCGGACGCTGCCGATGTGGACGTGATAAATACGGTTATATTTGAAGAACTGTGTGTCGGTAAAATCAACGAGGAGTCCCGAAAGGAATTCCAGCGGATTATTGGGGAACTGAGAGAGAAGGGAGCAGAGGGCATCATCTTGGGCTGCACCGAGCTGGGTCTGCTGATTCGGCAGTCTGATGTTTCTGTCCCCCTATTTGATACGACTGTCATTCACGCAAAAAGGGCAGTTCAAATTGCACTGGAGGATTGACTGGCATTCCCCTCAGGCGCGGAAGCGCTGCTGCATAGGAAAAGCGCTCCTGCGAGGCCGATCCTCGCAGGAGCGCTTTTTTGTTTCAGGCGTCGAGAGAGCTGTGCTTATCCGCCGAGGCCCTCCAAAGTCAGTAGCTGCTCGTATGAGTCCGCACCGGCGATAGAGCCGATGGGCAGCACCACATGGAGCTTTCCAGCGCCGTCGGCGTATGTTCGAGCGTCCATATTGATGTTCTCGTCAGACAGCGTCCAGTCGCGGCGTTCCGCCAGGAACTCATCCGTATCACCGTCCGCAATCGTTCCATACTGTGCGTCGAACTTTGCAGCGGCAGCGCGGCGTACCGCCTCCAAAAAGGCTGCTTCATCCACATTCAGTGCCTTCAGCAAATCCGTTGTTGTGAGCTGATGGCCACTGGCGATGTCGTACAGATACACATTGTACTCGTTCACATCTGCATCCCAACCGCAGGAGACAACCAGCGACAGGATGCTTTTATACTGATACGACTCCCACGCTACGTAGAAGCAAGACAGGCTGACCTTATCTGCGACAGTTTCAAGCACACTGTCTATGATAGGGCCGTATTCATCGGAGATAGCCGTGTTGACAGCCTCCGCGCCCTGCGTATCGGCTTCGATTTGGGGCACACGGTAAGTATAGTGCCCGCTGTTGCCCACGCCGTCGGTATAGTCGAAGTCCTCATTATACAGCTCTGTGATTGGGGGTGCTTCATAAGACGTGTCAGGCGTTTCGGCCTGATGGTCGTCCTGCGGGTTGTTATTGTTGTCTGCCTCGTTGGGTGTCGTGCCGCAGGCAGCCAGCGTAAAAAGTATTGCTGCGGCCAGCAGCATGGTCAAAAACTTTTTCATGCGAATATCCTCCTTACTTCCACGAAAACCGCCCCACAACGGCCTCCGTGTACTGGTCGTCCGTGATCGCCGTATACCGCTCTCCGTCATACCAGTCGGTAAAACCATCATCTGTCTGATAAATTTCGCCAGTTTCCGTATCCATCACACGCTCGAAGCCCATGGTGGCATCGCTCTGCTTCTGGCTGATGATGTCCTGACTGGTGTTCCTGCTTTCCCACGAGGACATGATGGCGTCCTGCATTTCGCTTGCGGACTGGCTCAACTGCTGGGATTGCTGCATGGCCGCATCGCTCTGCGCCATGGCGGAGGAGGTGTAGTTGCCGGAGTAGTCCAGACTGCCCAAGCTCCGCGTCAGGATGTCCTCCCAATTCTGGAACATCCCCTTCTCAGCAGAGACGATGGTGGTGCTGTACGCCATGTAATACCCGCCAAGGCCGGGAATAGGGAAGGGAACAAGCTCCACGGAGCACATACCCTCCGCTTCGATGCTGTCCTGTGTAAACTCCGCACGCAACACGCCGGCTGTCCCACCCAAAGAGCCGGTGGCGTCAAAGGCCTCCATCACCGTGAAATTCTCGTACTGCGGGAAGTGAAGGTTACTGTAAAACGGTTCTTCCGCTACCGCCGACAGATACTGCGGCAGCACATCAAAGTAGCCCTTCACGGATTCCTCGGCCATCACAGGGAACGCTGCGTAGGCAGCATTCCAGTACGTATAGTTCTGCTTCAGGAAATCGTCCACAAACAGCGGCTCTGCCTTCAGGATATACAAGATCTGATTTACGCTGCACGCGGGGTCATACGCACGCAGAGCGTGGTACATCCCTGCGTTGGACGTGGCTGCCTCCACCGTCCAGCCCTGGGGGATGCTCATAGAGAAATCCGCACAGCTATATGGCTCCAGCTCCAGCCCGGACGCCATAGGCGTGACGACAAATTCTTTCTGCTGCGTATTTCCGTTGTCCTGCACGTCAGTACCTTTGTCTCCGCTGCCGCAGCCGCACAGCAGCGTCAGAGTCAAGGCCAAAATGATACAAGTAATTCTCTTCATAAGTCTCATCCTCCTTTACGGGAATAGTTGGCAGCGCATCAGGTACGGTAAGCGGTGAGCCCATGCCCCGCGCCGTAATTTTATGAACCAGTCTATATACTTTAAGTATAGCATAAGTCTGGTTTCCCAGCAACCTGCCTTGCCCGAAAAACGATTGCTCGCCCCTGTCAATCGATGGCAGCTTCTCCGAAAAATAGAATAGCGTCAAAGTCTACGAAACCGTTTTCTCCATGGGGGCAGGGAAAAAGAAAATTTGAAAAACCTATTGACACAGTGGGTAAGTAGGTGTATTATCTCTCCATCGAATCTAAGCAGACCTACGAAAGGAGCAGATTGCAATGTTTGAAGTCTATTCTCATGTGGCGCAGTCTTGTTGTCGAGTGCATATCTCCCGGGCATATCCGTATGGCGGGGTGCATTCGTATACGCTTTGCTGCACCTGAAGCATGATTTTTCCGAAGGGATATCAGAACGCCATTTGCCCGGGAGCTCGTTTGAAGCTCCCGGCTTTTTTCGCTTGGATTCCCTGAATTGACCGAATTTACTGAATTTATAGAAAAGTGAGGATTTTCTTATGAAAAACTTGATTCAAAAAATCGGAGCCATTCTCCTGAGCCTGACCGTTGTTGGGTCCCTGCTTGCCGGCTGCGGTACAAAGGCAGCCGACCCCGCCGATGACGCATCCACAGATAAGGGCACGTTCCGTACACTGGAAGAGATCAAGTCCAGCGGCACCATCAACATTGGCGTATTCTCCGACAAAAGTCCCTTCGGCTATGTGGACGAGAACGGCGAGTATCAGGGCTATGATGTATACTTTGCCAACCGCATTGGCGAAGACCTGGGCGTGAAGATCAACTACGTTTCCACCGAGGCCGCCAACCGCATTGAGTATTTGCAGACCGGCAAGGTGGACATCATTCTCGCCAACTTCACCGTCACCCCCGAGCGGGCGGAGGAAGTGGACTTCGCCCTTCCTTATATGAATGTGGCCCTGGGTATCGTCTCTCCTGAAGATGCGCCAATTACATCTCTGGATCAGATCGGTGCTGACGACCAGGTCATCGTGATCTCCGGCACCACCGCCGAGACCTATCTGGAGAAGAACAATCCCGAGATCAAACTGCAAAAGTATGATGCCTACGCTGAAGCCAAGACCGCTTTTGAAAACGGGAATGGTGTGGCATGGGCAAATGACAACACCGAAGTTATCGCTTTCGCCATCGAGAATCCCGGTTACACAGTGGGCATTCCCTCTCTGGGCAGTGCAGACACCATTGCCCCCGCAGTCACCAAGGGCAATACCACCCTGCTGGACTGGCTGAACGATGAGATCAAGGCGCTGGGTGAAGAGAGCTTCTTCCACGCAGACTACGAGGCTACTCTGCTGGATACCTACGGCAAGGAGTACGAGGACACGCTGGTCGTGGAGGGCGGCGTCGTTGACAGCGCTGAGCCTGCGGCAAAGCAGTGACCAACGCAGGCCGGTCATCCGCGCTGCCGACTTTCGCCGGCAGCGCGGATGACCGACCACAAAAAACAGACGAAATCAGAGGATGCTTATGGATTTTGGGGTTATGAATACCTACCTGTCAAGGTTCTGGGACGCACTGCTGCTGACGCTTCGGATCGGCTGGCAGGGTGTGGCACTGGCGCTGCTGCTGGGCGTGGCTTGTGCGGTGGCAGTGCATTGGAAAATTCCCGTGCTGCGTCAGATCGTCGGCGGGTATATTGAGCTGTTCCGCAATACGCCCTTGCTGGTTCAGTTGTTTTTCCTGTACTTTGCGCTGCCCAAAATCGGCATCAGCATCTCCGCCGAGACCTGCGGCAAGCTGGGGCTGGGGCTGCTGGGCGGGGCCTATATGGCGGAGACCTTCCGCAGCGGGCTGGAAAACATCCCTCTTATTCAGACGGAAAGTGCCCAGAGTTTAGGACTGCGCCCCGCGCAGGTGTTTGGCTATGTGATCCTGCCGCAAGCGATCACCTCCAGCGTCCCCGGGCTTCTGGCAAATCTGATTTTCCTGCTCAAGGAAACCAGCGTATTTTCCACCATCAGCCTGATGGACTTGATGTTCACCGCCAAGGATTTGATCGGCATGCACGCCAAAACCATCGAATGTCTGACCCTGCTTGTGATCTTCTACCTGGTTATGCTGCTTCCTGTGTCCATTCTGGGAAGTTGGCTGGAAAGGAGGCTACGCTATGCAGAGTTTGGGAATTGACGTTCTGTTCAAGGGCACGAATTTCCTGCGGCTGCTGGGCGGCCTGTGGGTGGCATTGCGTATCAGCCTGATCTCTGTCGCCATCAGCATTGTGCTGGGTGTCGGAATGGGAATGCTCATGACCTCAAAAAGCCGGATCTTGAAGGCTATTTTCCGGGTCTATCTGGAAATCGTCCGGATCATGCCCCAGATGGTGCTGCTGTTCGTGGTGTATTTCGGCACCACCCGGGTCTTCGGCTGGAATCTGGAAGCGGAGCTGGCGGCCATCATCGTGTTCAGCTTTTGGGGCACGGCGGAAATGGGCGACTTGGTGCGGGGCGCACTGCAAAGCATTCCTGCCATTCAGTGGGAGAGTGCTCAGGCGCTGGGCATGAACCCCCTTCAGGTGTACACGCTGGTCATTCTACCCCAGACCGTCCGGCGGCTGATCCCACTGTCCATCAACCTCATCACCCGAATGGTGAAAACCACCAGTCTTGTGATGATGATCGGCATTGTGGAGGTGCTGAAGGTCGCCCAGCAGATCATCGAGGCCAACCGGCGCACCTCCCCCAATGCCGCTTTCGGGGTCTTTGGGGTAGTGTTTTTGCTGTATTTCCTGATCTGCTGGCCGATCAGCCGCCTGGCGAGATACTTGGAGAAAAGGTGGTCATAACCGTGGAGAATGTATTGTTAAGCGTGCGGCATCTGAAGAAAGCCTTCGGTGATCACGTGATTTTTGAGGATTTTGACCTGGATGTCCACAAGGGCGAGGTGGTCGTCATCATCGGTCCTTCCGGCTGCGGGAAAAGCACGCTGCTTCGCTGCCTGAACGGTCTGGAACCAATTCAGGGCGGGGAGATCCTGCTGGACGGAGAGCCGATTCAGTGGGGAAACAAATCCATCACCCGGATGCGGCAGAAGATCGGCATGGTCTTCCAGAGCTACGAGCTGTTCCCCCACAAGACCATTCTGGAAAATATTCTGCTCGCACCTATGAAGGTGCAGAAGCGTGCCCGCCCGGAGGCGGAAAAGGAAGCCTTGGATCTGCTGGACCGCGTGGGTCTTGCCGACCGGAAGAACGACTATCCCCGGCAGCTGTCCGGTGGTCAGAAGCAGCGGGTGGCCATTGTCCGGGCGATGTGTATGCACCCGGAGATCCTGCTGCTGGATGAGATCACCGCAGCGCTGGACCCGGAAATGGTGCGGGAGGTGTTGGATGTGGTCCTGTCCCTGGCAAAAGCGGGCAGCACCATGGTCATCGTCACCCACGAGATGAACTTTGCCCGCGCCATTGCTGACCGAATTTTGTTTATCGAAAATGGCACTGTTGTGGAGCAGTCCGATGACCCGAAGGCGTTTTTCGCCAGTCCGAACACCGATCGGGCAAAAGCGTTCCTCAAGTCCTTTGATTATGAATAAGACACGACTTATTGCGTCAGCAGCTTTTCTTTCTCTGTGACGGATAAACTGTTCAATGATGCCGTCCGGCAGTAAGTCGAAGGCAGCAGGAAATCTCCCCTGGCCGCACAGCGGTTCGGGGAGATTTTTGCGTTTTGAGCAATGCGGCCAGACTCCAAACCTCCACTGCAAACTTTATTTTGCAGGAAAATCAAAGCGCATCATGCGCATATTCTCTTGACGGGGCGGAGAAACTACGATAAAATACGATTGACCACAGATTATCCTAAAATCACGGAGGCGCGCATGGCATATATTACACGGGAGCTTGAGCGGAAATTTTTAAAGCTCAATGACTTTTTCAAGGTTATCCTTGTTACCGGCGCAAGGCAGGTTGGCAAAACTACGATGCTGAAGCATTTAGCCGAGAGCGACAGAACCTATGTCACGATGGACAACACCATGGCGAGAGAGCTTGCACAGTCTGATCCCGTGCTGTTCTTTCAGACCTATAAGCCGCCTGTCCTTATTGATGAGGTGCAGAAAGCGCCGGAGCTGTTCGAGCAGATCAAAATCATTTGCGATGAGAGCGACGAAAAGGGTCTCATTTGGCTGACCGGCTCGCAGCAGTACAACATGATGAAACGAGTGCGAGAGACCCTCGCCGGAAGAATCGGCATCTTGGAGCTGTATAGTCTGTCCGCAAGAGAAAAAGCAGGACTTGTGTTTGACAAAGACTTGGACTTCTCTCTCGCCACCTTGCAGGCAAGGCAGCGCAAGCTCCCGAAAAATGATGTGGTTCAAGTGTTTAATCACATTTGGGAGGGCGGTATGCCGCAGGTGCAGGGCGTGGACGATGAGCTCCGACAGGAATATTTCAATTCCTACGTTGACACCTACTTGATGCGTGATGCTACCGAGGCGGGCGGCATTACCGACACCGTTCGCTTCCGCAAATTTCTTGTGGGCTGTGCTTCTCTTGTTTCGGAGCAGGTCAATTATTCCACGTTGGCTGAATCTGCCGACATCGCGCCGAGTACCGCAAAAGAGTGGCTGAAAATTCTCGTTGGATTAAACATCATCTATCTGCTTGCCCCATACTCCAACAATGAGCTGAAACGCCTTAGTAAAACGCCGAAGCTGTACTTCTGCGATACAGGACTCTGTTCGTATCTTTCCATGTGGCTGACGCCGGATACGTTGCGTAACGGCGCTGCAAGTGGCCACTACTACGAGAACTATGTTGTGATGGAACTGGTCAAGAACTACGCCTACGCAAAGTCCAAAGTGAACCTCACCTACTTTAGAGACTCCAATGCAAAGGAAATTGATGTGTTCGTCGAGGAAAACAACGTCATTCATCCGTTGGAAATAAAAAAGAGCGCTGCACCAGACCGTCGTGAAGTCAAAAAGTACAGCGTCATTGATAAGGCTTCCTTGAAGCGCGGCAACGGCGGTATTATCTGCATGTGCGAGGAGCCGATACCGATTGATGCGGATAACTGTTTTATTCCGAGTAATCTGATCTGAGCATTTTTAAGCAGCATAAGTAGGCATCTCATGGGCCTAACCCAGCCGGTTGCCATCTATGCGAGGAGCGATCCGCAGTGCGGATCACTCCTCGCTTTCAGTAGTCGCCAGCAAGAAATCTATATTCTCGCCAAGTGCCGCGC
>CAVEIY010000260.1:0-9274 GCA_963615825.1 Flexilinea sp. | reverse complement strand
CATCTCGCCCATGGAGCCGTCGGAGTTGAAGAACAGCATCTTGTAGTCGCCGCCGTAGGTGGGCTTTTTCACCACCATGAACCCGTCGGCACCGATGGACATGTGCCGCTCGCAGACGGTACGGATGATCTCCGGCCACTTCTCGTCAGCAATGGCATCCTGCCGGTCATCTACCACGATGAAGTCGTTGCCGGCGCCGTTCATTTTCCAAAACTCCATGGCGTAACGCCCTCCTTTTTGTTTGTAACTGCATTTTACAGGGCCTATACATGTTTGTCAAATTTTTGTCATAGTCCTGTTTTTCGGATATATTGTCCTGAAATCAGGACTATCCTTTTCGCCTCTTATCCCATCGCCCGGCTCACGGCCCTATGCAGCGCGTAGAATACCGCCGGGAGCCATGACCTCGCGTAAAAGCGGCAGGGGCGCGGTGTGTTTCACCGCGCCCCTGCCGCTTATTTTAAATATGCTGCTCTTTTTATTGCATCGATTTGGCGGGCTCTCCTCCCCCGCTGCAGCTGCTCCGTTCCTGCTTTTGCTGCATCATGACAATGGAGCCCATCACAACCACTATTCCTAAATAGTGCATGACCGTCAGTCTCTCTCCCAGCACCAACACACCGAGGATCGCGGCTGCCACAGTCTCCATGGAAGCGATCACAGGCACCTTGCTGCTCTCCCGCATCTGCTGCACTCCCTGATAGTATAGGAGATACCCTATTGCCGTAGGGATCAGCGCATAGAGAAATCCCAGCCGCAAAATAGCCGGCGTGACCGTAAGCGGCGTTTCCCACGGCCTCATAAATACGGCTAAAAACAGGGCGGCAAAAAAATAGCTGTAGGTGCTGATCACAAACGGATCGCTCCCCTCTCCGGCCAGCTTCCCGAAGATAGCGGTCAGGGCGTAGCATAGCCCCGCCGCAGTGCCGAAAAGGATCCCCGAAACAGACAACGAGGCATCTGCAAATTGTCCGCCGGTGGCCGCCAGCACGCAGCCAATCACGTTTATAAGCAGTGCGGCGCTCTTACGTCCTGTGATCCGCTCACGGAAGAAAATCGCGGAGAGAATGGCCGTGAAGACCGGAGCAACGTTCAAAAGAACCGCGCTGACCGTCACGCCCACCCGCACCACGGCCCAGCTGTAAAAGACGTTGTAAACGCCGTGGCAGACCAGTCCCAGCATTGCGCTGAAGAAAAGGACCCTTCCGCTGACGCGAAACGCCGAAATGCCCGACCGGATCACCGTTACCACCAGCAGGATCACAAATGCGAACGCCATGCGCAGAAAGCTGATGACGGCGGCGCCGGCGCCTGCATCAGACATCAGGCGGATAAATAGCCCAATGCTTCCCCACAGGCACCCGGCAGCAAAAATCAGAATCGCTCCGGGCTCAAGGGCTGCGTTTTTCCGTTTCAAAAGACCTTATCTCCATTTTCCACCGGTTCCATAGGGGTGAGCAGGACGACCCCCTGTTTGGATTCGGTTCCCAGGATCCGGACCTCGCTTTTGACGCTCCCGATGTGCATCGGCTCCAGATTGACGCAGCAAATAAGCTGCTTTCCCAGCAGATCCTCCGGCCGATAAAGCTCCGTCAGCTGTGCGGAGGAGGTTTTCTCCCCCAGCTCCGGGCCGAGATCCAGCGTGACCTTGTAGGCCGGTTTACGGGCCTTTTTATTGATGGAAACGGATGTGACCGTTCCCGCGCAGATCTGTACCTTGTCAAAATCTTCCATAGTTATCATGGGTAACACCTCGCCTTTCAAAAGGAAGTGTACCGCAGGTATTGCATTTTGCAAAGACAGACTATATGATATAGTTATAAGAATATCTTATTTATCTCGGAGGGTATCATGGACGATTATAAGATTCATATTTTGCTGACCGCCATTCGCACGGGGAGCTTCAGCAAGGCCGCCCTGGAGCTGAACTGCACCCAGTCCGCCGTGACCCAGGCCATGAACAGCCTGGAAAACGAGCTGGGCTGCAAGGTCCTGCAGCGGAGCCATAACGGCATCCGTCTGACGCCCGTCGGAGAGGAGCTTTTGCCTCTTCTGATAGAGGCGGACGCCTCCCTGACGCGGCTTTCCCAGCGGGCGCGGCAGGCGGCGGCGGGTCTGTCCGCACCGCTGCGGATCGGAGCGTTTTCCAGCATTTCCAGCACATGGCTGCCCAAGGTGCTGCAGGAGTATCACGCACTCCACCCGGAGACCACCTTCGATATCCAGGTCGGGACGGACACCCTTTCCGGCTGGCTGCTCCATGGGTCGGTGGATCTGGCGTTGGGCGATTCGGTCCGCTGCCGCGCTTTTCGGTGGTCCCCTCTGATGGACGACCCCTATTTTGCGGTTTTTCCGGAGTCCCTGGTGCCTGAATGCGACTGCATCCCCCAGGAAGCCCTTGCCGGTTACCCCTTTGTTATGGCGCCCCTGAACGCGCTGGACCAGTATTTGTCCGTTTGCCCAGCCAATCAGCTCCGGGTAAACTGCGACGATGATTCCACCCTCCTGTCCATGGTGGCCCAGGGCATCGGCGTAACGGCCATGCCGCAGCTCTGCCTGCATGATCTCCCGGACCAAGCGGGTGCTGGGCGTGGCCCTGCCCAATTCCCCCACCAAGGAAGCGGTCCGGTTCGCCCGCTATCTCTGTCAGCAATTTCCCTATCCAGCCCCCTGACAGGCTGCCAAAATATTATGTGGAACCCCCGGCACCTTGCAGCGCCGGGGGTTCTCGTCCTATAGTCCTCTGAAAATTATCTCCCATTTCAAGGGCTCTGTTTGTCCTGCCGCAGGATCCGCCTGTAAAACCACAGGGCCGCCAACATGGAGATGCAGTCCACAATGGGCTGCACCATGGTGCAGCCGTACATAGGGATGAGACCGTCCAGCAGAAACAGCAGCGGAATATCCAGCACGCCCTTGCGCAGCACGGAGCAGACCAGGGACTCCTTCACCCGTCCCATGGCCTGGAATTGGGTGATCATAGGGTAGCACACGGCCATCATCGGCATGGCCAGCACCATGATCCGCAGGAATGCCGCGCCATAGGCAACGGTGGCGGGTACGTCGATAAACAGCCCCACCAGCACCGGCGCCAGCAGCTCATAGGCCAGCACGCACACCAGCGAAAACGCCACCGATACCCCGCAGCCCAGCTGGAACATCCGGTGCCGCCGCTCCTGGTTGCCGGCAGCGTAGTTGTAAGCCAGCAGCGGCAGCAGGCCGCCGGACACGCCGATGGAAAAATACAGCGGCAGCATATCCAGCTTCTTCACGATGCCCAGGGCCGCCACCGCATCGGTATCATAGGCGGACATGAACTTCATCAGCGCGCCTATTGCCACCACCGTCAGCAGATACTGGGCGCAGGAGGGAAAGCCGATCTTCAGTATGCCGCCCATGTGCCTGGCGGTATAGCGCAGGCTGCCGGGCCGCAGCGATACCACGGTGCTGCGCCGCCAGATGCAGGCGAGCAGAAACAGCGTGCCGATGCCGTTGGAGATAGCCGTAGCCAGCCCCGCTCCCTGGGCTCCCAGCCCCATAAACTGCGGCAGCACGAACAGCGGGTCCAGAGCGATGTTGATGATGCCGCCCAGGGACACCCCCGCCGACGCCAGCCCCGCGCTGCCCTCTGCCCGCAGGAGGTTCGCAAGCAGAATGTTGACTATGGCGCAGGGGCCGCCCCAAATGACCACCCATCTGGCATATTGGAAGGCCGCCGCATACGTCTCCGCCGTGGCCCCGCACAGATGCAGCAGCGGAGAAGCAAGCAGCGCAAACACACCGGAAAACAGCACCGCCGCAAGTAGACACCACCAAAAGGAGATGGACGCAATATGCCGTGCGCCGTCCCCATCATGCCGGCCCATGGCCCGGGCCATGCAGCTGGCCCCGCCCACAGCAAACAGGTTGGCGATGGCCGTCATCAGCACGGTGATGGTGTATGCCACTGACACCGCCGCCGTCTGCTGCGGGTCGTTCAGCAGCCCCACGAAATAGGTATCCGCCAGATTATAGACCAGCAGCACCATCTGGCTGGCGATAGCGGGCACGATCTGCCGCCGCACCGCCTGCGGCACAGGCATTTGCTCAAATAGATAGGTTTTGTCGGTTGAGGGATCCATTTTGCGCCTCCCGTACATTGCATAGGGCTATTTTACGCCGGATAAAAACGGATGGCAAGCAAAAAACGTATGATTAGTTCCTATTAGGAAAACACACTGTCAAAGGGGTATGTAGCGGGGGTTAGCCCGCTACTGCGGGGTTTGTGGTGTTGATTTCAATGTATTCTGCGATGCGTCTAAATTCATCTGAAAACTTAAATCTCACACTAATGTTTCCATTCTCATAAACCTTGATATGGTCGATCAGCTCAACGAGAAGTTCCCGGGAAAGCTGGTCGATATTTTGATGTTTTGTAAAGGCCACCAGCGCGGGATGCTCACTCTTTACACCGTTTGCCAGTTCCGCCCGTTCAGCGTTCAGCCGGGCCAGCACATCCGTAAGAGCGATGGTCTGTCGCTCATAATCGGCTTTCATATCCCGGTAGTCCTGCTGGGTAATTTCCCCGTCTTTCCAGTCTTGATAAAGGGATTGCTTGTAGCGGCTGATTTTTGCCAGTTCCCGCTCCTTCGCAGCAATCAGTTCTTTCAAACGGATGGACTGGCTCTTTTTGACCGGGGCGGTGTTAATGCGGGCAATCATTTCCGAGTATGAAACAGCCAGATGGACTTGCTGTTGTACCGCAAAGAGGACAGCGGCCTCCAGACGATTATGCTTGATTGAGTGCATTGTGCAGGCTGTCCGGGAGCGGTTCTTGTAGGTGGAGCAGGCATAGTACACATTATTGTTGTTGCCTACGCTCCGTGTAATCGCCCGCCCGCAGTCAGCACATTTCAGAAAACCGCTGAACAGATGGACTTCCCGGCCTTTTGGAGAAGTACGGGTATCACGCTGTAAAAGAGCCTGCACCTTATCAAAGGTTTCATAATCAATGATTGCCTCATGCGTACCAGCTACTTCCACCCATTCTTCACGGGGGACGCTTTCAACCTCATGTACCTTGTAGCTTTTTACCCGACTGCGGCCCTGTGCCAAATCCCCGGTATAGTTGGGGTTCGTAAGAATGGAGTGGATCATGCGGGCTCCCCACATAGGATCGTCATATCCTCTTGTTGAAACAGGTATGCCCTTTTGCAATTTATAAGCCGAGGGGCTGGGTACGCCGTGTTCATTCAGATACAAAGCGATGGCCCGTTTCGATGTTCCTTTTAGGAACAAAGAGAAAATAAGTTTGACGATTTCAGCGGCATCTGGATCGACAATCAGTTGGTGCTTGTCCTTTGGGTGCTTTACATATCCATAAGGGGCAAATGCGCCGATGTATTGCCCGTTGCGCCGCTTGTAGTCAAATACCTGGCGGATCTTCTTTGAGGTCTGGTAGCAGTATTGATCGTTCATCACATTTGTAATCGGGACGATAATACTGGAAACGCTGTCCGGGTCACGGTAGCTGTCTACATTTTCAGCAAGGCTGATAAAGCGGACGCCCATCTGAACAAACAGGTTATCAATCAGACTGCCAGCATCGCTGTAATTTCTTGCGAAACGGGAAAGGTCTTTGACAATCACACAGTTTATTTTCCCGCTCATCACATCGGAAAGGAGCCGTTGGAAGTCCTCCCGGTTGGCGTCCGTTCCTGTGTGTCCGTCATCCACATATTCGGTAATGCTTTCAAATTCGTCTTGGTGGTTAAAGTAGAAGTCGCCCAGCAGATCACGCTGGTTTTTTACGCTGTTGCTGTCGTCCTTACCCTCACGGGCTTTTTTCAAATCCTCCTTGGAAAGCCGGATGTATGCGCCCAGCCGCCAGCGGCGGACGGTATAAGAGGGCGAGAAACTCTGCTTAAATCCTCTGTTTTTTGCTCGTGCCATTGTTCCTCCTTCCCTATCACATTACACTTATATTATAACTCTGTCCGGGGAGGACAACAAGGATGCCTCCGCTTCGGGACACTTTGTCTCGAAGAAGCAAAACGGGCTGTAGCCGAAGTTACAGCCCGCTTCTTTGCCGCAGCAGGAAATCCGTCAGCTTATCTTGGAGAGATGGCCCGCTTTCAGCAAATTCAATTTTCACGCCAACACCACCGATGCAAAAGCAGTATGGATTTTTGACAGTCTGCAAAAATCGAGAGATGCGCTCCTTTCGGGAAAGCGCATTGTCAAAGGTCATACCGCTCACATCAGGCAGGGACTCGGGAGCCACTGCGCCGATGTCAACGCTTTTCATTTGTTCCAGTTCCTTTGCCGTTAATCTCACGGTAAAACCTCCTTTTCAAAAATAGGATACGCCTCCCGCATATCGTGGGGAAACGCAAGAGGACGGCACCGAAAACAGTGCCGTCCTCTTGTCTTGCTCCACATCGGGGTACAATGTCTCGAAGTCAGAAAAGGCTTTTTTGATAATGGGCCTCGGCCTCCTCCAGAGGAACGAAGTCAAACAGTTCATGGAGTTCGGCCATGATACGGCGGATGTCATCTCCAGAAAAGTCGCAGTTTTCCATCGCCATAATCACATAGCCACGGCAAGCTCCGTTGCTCCACGGCTCGGATAACAGGGCCGCCAATTCTGCGGGATCATAGTTCATAGACTGTACCTCGCTTTCCTAAAATTAAGGGATCGCCGCCCACATTTTCTTGACCTGTCCAAAGACAACAACTTTCGGGACGGCGATCCCGCACAGATAAGAGGGCGTCTCGGTGGGACAGGCGGCCAGCCTGTCCTATGCCGGATCGTGGCCGTGGGGTGGCCCGGCCCAGTTGCGGCGTTGGTGTTGTTCGCTCGTTCTTCCAAAGAAAAAGTCACAGCGCACCCGCCGCCCGGCTCCCCGGACTATGCCCGGGGCCGCCGCTGTTTATCTGCGGAAAGAAGGATATCTCCTTTCATAAACCGAGACATTTTTTCATCATTTCCAAGTGGGGAAAATGAAAAAATCAAAAAGTTTTTTTCATGCGCTCAAGGCCACGCTTGATCGACTGGCGGACAGACTCCTCATGTACGCCCTCGGCCTCGGCAATTTCCTTGATGCTCTTCCCGAGAATGATGTGGGCATCAATTCTCCGGCCCTGGATCTCCGGCAGAGAGTTGAGAGCGTTCCACAGGCGGCAGAACAGCTCCATACGCTCCAGAAGCTCCTGCGGGGTAGGCTCGTGCAGGCAGGCGGAATATTCGATCCCGTCATCGCAGTCCAGAGAATACTGCGCCTTATGCCGGGAGAGCCGCCGCTGGTAGGCCATTTCGTGCCGGGCATCGGACACAAACACTTCGGCTACCTCGTCAGAAACCTTGATAAACTGATCCTGTGTGTACCAATAATAAAAATCCTTCAGATTGATGGTAGTCATTATAAACCTCCGTTTCGGTGTTGGGTGAACGAGTGACCGAAACGGGGGCTGGCGGAGAGCGGCATCCAGGGGAACCGCCCCGCACCTCTGGACAAAGTGTCCAGAAGTCGGATAAACAAAATGCGCCTGCGCGACACAAGGCCACGCAAGCGCATGAAATGACAAATTCATTTATGTACTGCCAAATTTCGCATCCACCGCCGGACTGATCCTGTTGGGCGGGTGGGCTTTTTTTGACAGGTTAGGGGGATGGAAAAGGAACGAGAGCACAGCGACACCTCCATGTAGGGCCGCCATACTTCGTTAGGTTATATACTCATAAAGAAACGGCGGCTTGATAGACTCAAAACCGCCGTTTCCATTGCACCGCAGGCCATTCAACAACGGTTTCGTTGTGATGGCTCTGCGTCTGTGCGTCTGGCTCTTTTCAATATTTACTTAAATTGATCGATACGGCCCGATTGGATTGCCGCAAGATTACGAGCAATTTTTTCTTCCGGCCAATCCCACCACCGCTCTGTCAGCAACGCCGAAATAGTTGCATCAGAAAAGCGTTTTCGGATAGGTTTAGCCGGAACACCTCCTACAATGGTATAGGGCGGGACATCTTTTGTTACAACAGCTCTGGTGCCAATAATGGCACCATCCCCTATGGTAACTCCAGCGAAGATCACGGCCTCATATCCAATCCAGACATCACTTCCAATAACAATATCACCTTTGTTGTCCCATGCCTCGGTTATGTGGCTAACATCCAGCCCCCATTCCTCAAAGAAGATAGGAAATGGATAAGTAGCAAGTGAAGTCATGCTGTGGTTGGCGCTGTTGAACAAAAAACGAGCGCCACAAGCGATAGAGCAAAATTTACCAATAATCAGCCTGTCATGGTTAATGGGATAATGGTAAAGAACATTATTCTTTTGAAAATCAACAGGATCATTTACAAAGTCGTTATACATGGTGTAGTCGCCCACGATGATGCTGGGATCAGTAACGACATTTTTCAAATATACAGTTTCTCGATCTTTTGACCGGGGATAAATTTTTTGTTTGTCCATCATAATTCGTTATCCTCCTTAGAAATCAAGTCAGCCATGCAGATGACAGATAGTTTTGATTTTTTGACATTCACTAAAGTTTCCTGTTTACATTTCGGGCAATACAGTGGAAAATTGATAAGCTCTGTATCTGTCCTCACTCTAA
This sequence comes from Flexilinea sp., assembly GCA_963615825.1. GTDB lineage: Bacteria > Bacillota > Clostridia > Oscillospirales > Oscillospiraceae > HGM13006. The sequence continues at coordinate 670 of CAVEIY010000260.1, read as the reverse complement.
GACGAGTTTTATTCCCACATATAGGACAGAGGTGCCATATTGCTTTATTTTTCAAGTAGTATCATCCTTTCAAAAAAAGAGGGCAACACAAATAAATTTGTGTGCCCCCTGCTGGGAAATTTAACAATAAAGACAGCAAAAGGCCACAAACAAAACATTGTTTGTGGCTTACATAGACTTATAGCCTAAGTCAATTCGTAAAAAGGGTACAAAAACCAAAGGTAGCCTATATCTACCTTGGCCTTCCCGTTTTACAAATTGACTTTCCGAAAAGGCTCCGCACAATGTTTTGCTTCATAAAATTGTGTGGAGCCGAAACCACCGCAGCGCTTCACGAATAACATCGTGCTCACCCCTTCCATAACTTGATAATTTCATTTTAAGCGTTTTTCATACAGTTGTCAAGTTTGCAAAATCTTTATATCAGCGCAGGATATGAAATTAAATAGTCAGTAGTATGAAATTAGTAGTCGTTCAAATACTATAACATGAAATGTAAAATTACATTAGGTGATGTTATGAAGATAGAACGAGATGAACGACGATTTGATTTTCACGATATAGGGCTTGCCATCAAGCGGGCTCGGGAGGCCAGCGGGATGACACAGGAGCAACTGGCCTATATTGTTGACCGGGCTCCCCGTACCATTATGTATCATGAGAATGACGG
>CAVEIY010000259.1:0-10222 GCA_963615825.1 Flexilinea sp. | reverse complement strand
CGCCGACTACTCCCTCAACAGATGTAGTATAGCAGATAGGGGAGGGAAAGTCAATCACGAAAACGCGGAGAATGGCCCACTGTGAGTTTTAATATGTAATTGGACAGCCCCCGGAGAAGTCCGGGGGCTGATTATATTTATAGGGTCGTACCAAGGCCCGGAAAGTATGGAGGAAATTCCAATGGAAGAAAAGACGTTTGTAGGCTTCAATTATGGGCGGTTCCAGAATGACGAGGGACGTATGCAGGACTACTGCAACGTGTTCATGCTGGAGGCTTTCGGCGGCGAGGAAAACAACGACTATCATTTCAGCGGCCAGAAGGCCGTGAAGTATGGGTGTGTCAGTCCTGATGTGTTCAAAGACATTAAGGTCGGCATGAAGGTGAAATGCTTCTTTGACAGCAAAAAGAAGATTTCCTACATGGTTCCCGCAGACAAGGCGTAACCCCTCGTAATTCGCAAAAAGCACCGGGAGGTCGCTCCTCCCGGTGTGCCCCCCCCGCTAACAGGGGGGCACTACCTACAAAGATAGCCAAAAGGGGGGCGTTTTGTGGATGGTGCAAAAGAAAACATTGTACTGTATGACTGGCTGTCTTTTACATCAAAGGTACATACTCCGGAAGACTTGATATCGGCGCTGGGTCTCTCTCAATGTCCGTGGCAGGAGATCAAGGGCGCCCATGGCTACCGGGATCGCAAATACTTTTCATGCATCAGCATCCACTACAACGGCCGTGAGGACATGGGCGTGTGGGTGGAAATGTCCGGTCAGGGCTGTCGTACCTTCGAGACGGTATCAAAACTTGGCTGGCCTGCCCTGTTCGCGTTCATTGCTGACAATGGCCTGAAGATCACCCGTCTGGACGTGGCTTTTGACGATCATACCGGTATCTTTGATATCCTGGATGTGGTCGAGGATACGCAGGACGGCAATTTTGTGAGCCGGTCTGATTACTGGGAAACGGTGCTGTCCTCCAAAGGCTCCACGGTGCAGATCGGCAGTCCGCAAAGTAAGGTGCTTGTCCGTATCTATGACAAGGCCCGTGAGCGGCATTGCGAGGAAGGTACGCATTGGAACCGTGTGGAGCTTCAGCTTCGGGATGATCGGGCGATACAGTTTACCAAGTTGCAGCTGCCGATTGGGGAAGCGTTTTCCGGTGTGCTGCTGAATTATCTCCGGTATGTGATTCCGGATGATACGGATTCCAACAAATGGCGCTGGCTGATGCGGCCTTACTGGCTGGACATGCTGGAGGTGTTGACGCCGATCAGCATCTATTCCGCGCCGGGCATGGATTATAACGTGGATCGCTGCCGGGACTATGTGGTGAATCAGGCAGGTAACGCCATTGATTGCCTGATTCAGATTTACGGCCTGAACGAGTTCAAGGCCATGATCGACCACCGGCCCACAAGCAAGAATCCCAAGTATGAGAATCTGGTGAAGCAATATTACTTTGACCGCCTGGCGGCGAAGTTTGAGAAGTTTTTCGGATGAACGAATTTCAGATATTTTACATGATGTGGCGTTTCCTGCGCCATGCATGGTACAGGTACAGGAGAAAGTTTATGAGGTTCTGGAACAGGTTTCTATGGGCGCTGATCGGTGGTCTCGGCTATTGTCTGGCGCGGTTTCTGTTTCAGTACTTTCAGAATTTAGGAGGTTAATATGGCCCTCAAGAATAACATTCGCAGCATTCGGTTTTCGGATGAACTGATGGAGATCATCAACCAGCAGGTCGGTGACAGCTTCAATGCTCGGTTTGAGCGGTTGGTCTATAACTGCTATATGCTGCTGCCGGAACGGGAACGTCAGGCCCAGCTTTTACAGGATCGTATCGACCAGCAGAAGAAGGAGCTGTCGCAGCTCTCTTCCCGGTACTATACGGCTGCCAATCTGATGCGGTCGATGGAGTACAAGCTCAGCGACATGCAGAAGATGCTGGAGCTGGCCGAAAAGGAAATGTAACACATAACTGACGCGCTGCGGATCTGATCGCCGACGCCTGAAGCTTCGCAGTGTGTTACATGGCGGGGTGTTGTAATGGTAGCATGTCAGATTCTGAGTCTGGCAGCGGTGGTTCAAATCCATCCCCCGCAACCATTGATTTTTTAGGAGAGGAGGGCTGCACTCAGGAAGCTAGCACTGTGACTGTTGCCACTATTCTGGGCAATATGAGTTCCATCAAGACTGTCGTCGGTGACGTCTGGGACGTGATGACCGCAAATCCTGTGCTTTGCGTGTTCATCTGTGTGTCTCTGCTGAGTATCGGATTTTCCGTGTTCCGCAAGGCCAAGCGCGCTGCCCGCGGCTGATGCTGCGGCTCAAGGGGTGTGGGGTTCGCCCCATACCCCTTACTTTTTTACAGGAGGTGAAGATATGCCCGTAATGCTGTCTGGGGAAGTGCCATGGTATAAATGCGGTTATGCCGCCAACGCGCTTTCTTTGTTTGAGGGTGTGGCCCGGATGATCAATGAGACATTTTCCGCGATCTTCGGCGCAGATCAGACGGATGTCTTTGCCGTCTTTATGGTATTTCTGGTGGTGGCCATTGTGGCCGGACTGCTTTTGTATATGTTCCGAAAGATGAGAAAGTGAGGTTTTGATATGATCAAATTTCTTGTAACGGCTCTGATCGTGATCGTCTGTGTGTTTATTCTGGTTCTGATGCTGTGCGTGATGGTGTGGGCCGTTACGCGCCTGCTGCGCTTCCTGTTCCCCCAGCGCTTCGGTCCCGGCAAGGCCGCGCCGAAGAAGCCCAAGAAGAAGGTCAAGAGGATCGTCGAGGAAGAGGATGAAGAAGTGTAACACACGCCACCCGGCAGCTGCCGGAAACCTTCAGCAAAAATGTGTTACATAGCAAAATCCCCCGCCTGACGGCGAGGGATAAAGGTCAGTCTTTTTTCTTGTAGTAGAATTTTTCCTTCAGGTATTCTATGAATCCTTGCAGGCTTTTATCTTTCTTTTCGATCTGATAGTTTGTATATTGGAACGTTAAAAACATTGCAATGATTATCAGCACAAAACTCATAAAACCAACTCCTTTTCGGTTTGCGCAACCGAGATATTATTTTTTCAGTTCGTTGATCAGGTTATTGGCTGCCTTATTGATTCTATCAAGCCTTTTCTGTTCAGCGCGGTCTATTTTCCCATCATCTTTTTTGGCGGCGAATTCCATTCCAATTTTGAAATTTTCTATAATTTGAATCATGTTTTTTGCTTGAGCATCCATGTAAGAGTTCATGATTGTCACCGCCTTTCGTTTCAATATTACTTTATCTGTGGGGGGTATGTCAATGAAAAAGATATTGTGTGGCATTATTTCTCTCGTTCTTTTTGTCTCATCGGTTACTATTACTTTTGCGGCCACATATCCGACAGAGCCTCCGTATAAGTTTTATTCTATTGCTGGGCAGGTTGACCATGGAGTCAATTTAGGCGTTGTTCAGGTTGATCGCTCTGTTATTTATGGTTCTGACTTGGTGCAGGTTTCTTATAGCAGTTTGCTGGATATGTGCGCTCAGTTGAATTCTGCTCAGTCTTATTATAGATTTGCCGTTGTTTGCGTTTTGAATAACGATTCCGGAAAACGCTATATGGTTAATGTTCTTCATTCGGTTTCTAGCGGCAATGGTTTTTCTACTACTTATGAGGGAAGGCTTGGCGGGTACAACTCATCCAGTAAGGCTACTGTGATTTTTTATGCGTTTGTTTCCAATGAATCTTCTGCTGGTTCCGGTTCTGACCCTGGCTCCGGTGGCGGTTCTGGCGCTGTTGACAGCCCGTCCGGCACGGATTATACATCCTTATTGGAATGGATTGGTGACAATCTCGTTCGCCTTTGTGATATTTGCGAGAATTTTCGCAATTCTCTATTATTTAAGCTTGGGGACATCGAAAGTTGGTTTAATGCTATAAATAAAAACCTGCTCAGTCGCTTTGATATGGTTACGTCTAATCAGTTGGCGCAGTATGAGCTATTGACATCTTTTCTTGTCCGTTTTGACAGTCTTTTTTCTGACCTCGATCTAACCTATTACAACGACGCTGAGCTTGTCGTGGAGAACGGCGGTCATCTGGACTGGTCGGAGTCAGACCGTGGTGCAATCAACGTTGTCGCTACGGATATCGGTACACTGGAGTTGGTCGGCTTCCCGGACGTCTCCGGTTATGTGGTAGATCATGATATCGGCGGTGGCCTTATCGTCCGCCGCAATGACGGCACATATTTTCCCAATACATGGGAGCTGTCGGGCGGCACAGTGACCATGCCTGCCATCGTAGATGGATATGCATCCATCACCGTCACGGCCCCGGCTGGCGCTGTGATCTCTGTCGCCGGTAATACCCATACCATGGCGGATGCGCCGTATTCGCTCAATGTGGAGTTCGGCAGCTACACCGTCGATGTGACCTATAACGATGGTGACAACGTTTTGACTGCCACTAAAACCGTCACGGTAGATGGCTATAACGATTATGCCGTGGACTTTGGCTATACGCCGGGCGGCTTCGTGGTGACGGTAACATCTAGCCGGAATAGCAACAAAACATCTATTACAATTGATGGAACAACTTACACTACAGATTCTTTTTATAACAAGTCTCAGGATTTCTTTTTGCCTGTTGGGTCAGAAATTGTTTTCTCAGGGGCGTATCAGACTATTTATGTTGATGGCGTTTTGTTGGATGGAAAATCTTATGTGGTTAACTCTGATTGTACTCTTGTTTGTAGTTCTCCTAATCCTCTTTCAGCTCGTTGGGATATTACGACTTCCAGCACATCCTCGATCGTTGGTGATTTTGACACCCCCACCGTTACCATCACTGCCAATCCGTCCACGTCTACGCCGGTGACGATCTCCCGCCTTACGCTGGCTTCCGGTTCTTCCGACTGGCTGGCGGTCGATACGGAGGGCAACGTCTATTCCTTCGACCCTGTTTCCAACCTCGCTTTGAATCGTTCCTTTGTGGTAAAGACCTATACCGCCGACGAGGTGGCTGCGCTGGATAACTTCCCGTCCGGTTATTGGACTGTCTCATGGACGGGCGAAAGCAAATACATTACGGTTAAATTCGAGGAATACAGCAAGTTCTTCCTCTGGCTCAATCGCTTCCTGATCAACTTCCGCGACACGCTGTATACCAAGATGGAGGATATCACGGTAACCGCTTCTGGTGATGTGGTTGTCAATAGCAAGGACTATACGAATCCGCTGAATGATATCATCACACGCATGGATACGATTATAGGCCTGCTGCAAAACACATCCGGTGATACCGCTTGCGAGCACACCTATGAGCAGGACATGACCACAGACGCCACCTGTACACTTCCGGGCCTGATGGTCTCCACCTGCTCCAAGTGTAGTGACAGCTATTCCGAGATCATTGATCCGCTGGGCCATGACTGGAAGTGTACAGGTCACATTACTGCTGTTACTGATCCGGAGACCGGCGAGGAAACATCGGTGGCCTATGATATTTATACCTGTTCTCGCTGCGGGGATACTTATAACGATTATTCCGGAGACGGTGCGCCGGAGGATCACAGCAGCACCTCTATCTCCCGTCTGATCGTGGAGCTGTTCTCCCGGCTGGGTAAGTTGGTGGGCAGTCTGGTGGGTTTCGTGGTCAATGTCTTTGATAAAGCCCTGACCAGTGTGGATGAGCTTATCTCCAAGTTCAACGGCTACACGGAACAGATCGCCGGTTTCGGCGGTACTTATCCGGAATGGCTGGGCGGTCTCTGGGGAATTCTTCCCTCCGATCTGCAAGTGGCGCTGACCTTCGCCGTGGTCTGCATGGCCGTGGCGCTGGTGGGCAAGAAGCTGGTGTTTTCGTAACACAAGACTTGCTGCAGCTCCGGAGTCGGATCTGAAAAAATGTGTTACAAGGGGTGATCTCATGGCGGCATTGCTTCAGCCGGTCATATCACTGGCCAATATGATCGTCAGCGTCATCAACGGTCTGATCGTGGGTGCGCTGCACTTCCTTCTGAATCTGCTGGATGGCCTGGATAATGTCGACAGTCTTCTGGATCATGCGGTGTCCTCTATCAAGGGATTTTTTGACGCTTTCCTGAATCTGGGTTCGACACTGTTCCCGTTCCTGCCGGCGGAATGGTCGGCCATTATTGAAGCGGCCCTGGTCGTGCTGGCGCTGGGCCTTATCATCAGAAAGAAGGTGATCGGATGAACGATCTCGGCGCGGTGCTGTCCTCGACACTGAGCATCCTGCAAATGGAGTTCACGCTGGGCAGTCTGACTTTCTCTTTCTGGCAGATCATCCTGTGGCTGATCGTAGCGAGCGCGGTGATCTATCTTGTGGTAAAGTGGGTGTTTGACCGATGAAATATGTTCCGCTTATTTCCGCTGTGCTGGCGCTGCTGGTTATGGTATCTGTTCCGGCCTATGCCACGGATCAGATCGTGCAGGATCCGTTGGCCGGTGATACGACAGATGTCCCGGACTGGGCTTTGAAGCCCGCCGAGGATCCTGATGATACCACCGATGATCCCGTGACACCGGTGACGCCTACCGATCCGATCACTGTCCGGGACGAGGACGGGAACATCATCTATCAGGATGACGGCACCGTGACGGATGATCCCACCGAGGAGGAGCCAGCGGCAGAGGAGGAAACGCCAGCGGAGGCCGGACAGTTCCTGACAAAGTCCTTCGAGGAGTATACCGTGACGGAGGGGTTTCTGCTGCTGTTTCTGATCCTGGGTTTCTGCCTGGTGATCTGGAAGATCGTAAAGGGGGTGCTGTAATGGCTGCTGCGGTTGCTGAATTTTTCAATATCATCGGATCAGGTGTGGAGCCGCCTGCCAATATGCTGGAGTTGATCCCGTACTTGCTGACGGTGTTCGTGGGGATCGTGCTGGTGGTCTGCGCGTTTCGCCTGATCGGCGCGGTGGCTGCGGCCATCGTCAATTGGCGGAGGTTCTGATATGACATTGATCGTCCTGATCCTCGTGGCGGTCGTGCTGGTCTGGTTCCCCACATTGCGCTGTGCCGTGTTTCATCCGGTGCATCTGGTGCGCTATGGCGTCTCTGACCTGATCCGCTATATTCGGTTCCAGCGCTGGAACGAGTGTCAGACCGGCGAACTGGTGGCCTATGTGGGCCTGTTCGGAAAGGGCAAGACCCTTTCGGCGGTACATAAGGTGGTGTCCATGTATGAGCGCTATAATGGCATGATGGTCTATGATCGGGAGCGTCAGATGTGGGTGGAGCAGCGGGTCAAGGTGCTGTCCAACGTGGCGTTGGATATTCCTTATGATGATTTCGTGTCCCTGCAGCAGGTGGTGCACTGTGCCGAAAAGAACGGCGAGTATGACCGGGAGCACGAGACGTTGACGGTCACGCTGGTGCTGGGCGATGAATTCAGTGTCCAGATGAACAGCCGAAACTTCAAGAGTAACATTGATCCGTTGTTTCTCAATACGCTGCTGACCTGCCGACACTACCATATCAGCCTTTATTATACCGCCCAGCGCTTCGGCCATGTGGATGCCCTGCTCCGTCAGGTGACAAGCTATGTAGTGGACTGCGACAAGCTATGGCGTTTTCAACGTCAGAATCTCTATGATGCCTGGGAGATGGAAAACGCCACCAATAGTCAGCTTCTGACGCCTATGGCGCGGCGCTGCTGGTTTGTCACGGACAAGGACTATAACGCCTATAATACGCTGGCCTGTGTGGGCAACCTGCAAAAGTCCTTCAAGGAGGGCGATATGATGTCCGAGGAAGAAATCTTGTCCCTGCGCCGGAATGAACAGCAGGCCAACATGGAGGGCGTGGTCAAGCCGTCCCGGAAGTGGCGGAGAAGTCAGAGAAAACTGAGAAAGTAACACAACCTGGGACAGCTGCGGCGTTGATCCGCGACGCCGATCCGGCAGAATTGTGTTACAGAGGGTCCCGCGCCAAGGGCTTGCCCGCGCGGGACCCTCGCTTTATGCCGCTGCCTGATCCGGTGTCTGCCAGTTCAAGACCTTTCGGGGATACCGGTTCATCCAGTCCTGTACTCGTTGTATCTCTGCCGAGCTGATCTTGTCAAAGTTGGTGCCTTTGGGGAAGAAACGGCGGATCATGCGGTTATGGTTCTCGACACTGCCCTTTTCCCATGCGGAATAGCTGTGGCAATAGTAGATGTCAAAGCGTTTTCCTTTATAGCGGCAACTTTGCCGGAGAAGCTCATACTCCATGAACTCGCTGCCGTTGTCGGTGGTGATGCTGCGGAACTTCTGACGGAAGTCCGGCATTTTCCGTTCTATCCTGTCTATGGCTTTGCGGATGGTCTCTGCCTTCCGATCCGGCAGCTTGACAATGATTTCCTGACGGCTCAGACGCTCCGTCAGTGTCAGCAGCACACTCCGGCCCTTCTGACCGCTGACGATCAAGTCCATTTCCCAATGGCCATATTCTTGCCGCTGGTTGATATGTGCCGGTCTGATCTCGATGCTGGGGAGCTTCGGATGGACAACACGAGGTGCATTGTTCCCGCTTTTCTTGACTTTCTTCTTTCGCTTCTCCCATAGGTGTTTGTTGCCCAATTCATAAAATACCTTTTTGTCAATGTAGTTGTAGAGGGTATTGACACAGATAGATGTCTGGAATGGGTATCGTTTGGCCGAGGCCAGAGCCGCCGCAGGTGAAAACCGGTCTACAATGATCTTGTGCTCAATGTAAGCGGCAAAGGCATGGTCATTGCCGATCTTCAATGGCCGCCCCTTTGCCGTCTGGTTGTAGTCGTGTGCTGCCTGTCCCCGCTGGGCGGAGTACCGGCGCTTGTCATAGTATCCGCAGTTGTGCAGATACTCCCCGCGCCTGATCTCGTTGTAAATGGTCTGCCGGGAGAATCCCAGCTTCCGGGCGATGTAGCTGACAGGCCTCTTTTCATCCAGCAGTGTTTCTAGTCGGATGCGCTCTTCCTTTGTCATGTAATGTCCCATGAGTACCCCCAATTCCTCGTTGAGTTGCATACCTGGTTTTTGACATTGTAACACATTTCCCCGATCGCTGCCGGTGCCCAGGCGTCCGTTTTGTGTTACGGCGCTATCAAGCCTTTAGATTCGAGCCTGAGCCACCTCCAATGTGTCGGCTTTGCTTTTTCGGTTTTGAATGTGCTACGATTGTTTTTTGGCGGGGTGGCTAGGCTATCAAGCCTCTGAGTTGTCGCCCTCGCCACGACGCAGGGCCAGCACATTCAAGGCCCAAAAAGCATTTGCCGTGTCAGGGCTGTGCCCTGACGCCTTTTCAAAATCCGCAAGGATTTTGTTTCCCCGCCGCGCGGTCTGTAACACAATTTGCAGCTCCGGCGTCGCGGATCAGCACACGCAGCAGATCTTCCATGTGTTACAAACAGAAAAGCCGATGCTTCCGCACCGGCTTTCCGTCTCAGGATAAACATTTTTTGTCATTTGTCAATTTTCTTCTTGACATTCGCCGGAGAATGGCCCACAGCTACAGCTTCATTTTGGCTGCATACTCTTTGAGTGCACGGTTGATTTCCTCTTCGTTTTGATAGAATATATCGTCACATTGCTCCAGTATTGCTTCCGCTTCCGCGTCGGATTCGCTGTCGGTCAATGTCTGGTATGCGTGATATGCGTCTTGCAAATTCTTTTGCAGTTTTTCCGATAGAACGGTTTTCAAAGCCGTCATTTCTTTCTGCAAATCGCCGGTATTTTCGATGTTGAGGAAATACTGATCGTGTCCGCCGTTGTTGATCTCGCTCTGATAGGTCATCAATTCCGCATAGGGCGTATCTGCGCGCTTTCCTGCCCACAGGTCCCACATCTTATTCCACTTTTCCTGCTCGTCGGATAATTCTGTCTTGCTTTTTCTAAAAAAATCAAATAGTCCCATTTCAATCAATGCTCCTGCAATTCCTGATTTGCCGATTACATTTATCGTTCGGAAAAGTCTTGCCTCTTTCATTCTACCATGCACTTCCCTGATACGGCAAGGGAAATTCTGCCGCGTTCCCGCAAAAAACACCCCTCATGAGGATTTCCTCATGAGGGGTATCAGTCATGTTAACCCTTCCACTCCACATAGAGCTCGCGGACGGCGTTGGGGTCGGCGGCGGGCTTCGGGGCGGCGGGCGCTGCCGCAGGGGCGGCCGCGGGATGATCCCGCTTCTCGATGAACTTGGGAGCCACCTGGGGGAACAGGGCAAGGCTCAGCACGTCCTCGTCGGACTTGGCGATGT
>CAVEIY010000258.1:0-11126 GCA_963615825.1 Flexilinea sp. | reverse complement strand
GAGTATCTGCGAGGTATCCTTGGCGGGACTGCCAGCGAAACGGACATCGCCATGTTCTTCATGAATCTCTCCAGAATGCTTCATGCGCATTATACGGTTGCGCCAATTATCATCATTGATGAATACGATACTCCCGTCCAGCAGGGGTACTCACTCGGCTATTACGATAAGATGATCTCATTCATGCAGAACCTTTTCTCCGGAGGCCTCAAGGATAATAGTCACCTGTCTTTTGGACTCATGACAGGAATCCTCCGCGTTGCGAAAGGGAGCATCTTTAGTGGATTAAATAATATCACGATCAACTCTGTCCTCGACAGCAAGTACAGCTCTTACTTCGGCTTTACTCCAGATGAAGTTCGAGAGATGGCTGAACACTATGGCGTTTCTGAAAAATATGATGAAATATGTGACTGGTACGACGGCTACCGTTTCGGAAGTGCGGAGATATTCAATCCGTGGTCTGTGATCAACTATTTCAACAACGGTTGCCAACCGAAAGCGTTCTGGCTCTCTACTGGGAGTAACGATATCATCGGTGAGCTGATTGAGGAAGCAGATCAGGATACCTATGATAAACTGACCTCCCTTGTTTCTGGGAAGACAATCGTATCCTTTATCGACACCGATGTCATATACCCACAGATCAAACAAAACCCTTCGTCCGTCTACAGTTACCTGCTGGTTGCCGGTTATCTAAATGCCGTTAACGTAGATTCGTCTTTTGGTGTCGATTCCATCTGCGAACTCGCACTTCCGAATAAAGAGATCTCCTTTGTCTACAACAAGGAGATCTTGCAAAAGCTCAATCGTATCATTCCACAGTCAATTGCGGTTTCCGTTCAGGAGGCCATTTACTCTGGTGACAGCAAGCGCATACAAGAGCTTATCCATAACCTTCTTCAATGTGCAAGTAGCTTCGATTCCGCTGGTGAAAACTTCTATCACGGATTTATGCTCGGCCTATGTGCAATGCTGAGTGGAGCTTACACGACCTCTAACAGAGAGTCTGGAGAAGGTCGATACGATATCCAGATAATGCCCAAGCGTGCGAATCTACCTGGCATCCTAATTGAACTGAAGGCGGAAAAAAAGTGTACGGAAGAAAAGCTGAAGCTACTTTCCGAAACCGCTCTGCAGCAGATCAATGACAGGAAATATGATACCGAAATGCTCAGTAGGGGTATTTCAACGATTTATAAGTACGGAGTGGCTTTCAGCGGAAAGAGTGTATCTGTAACGGTCGGTTGAGGATTACCGCAAGCAAACAGCTCCTGAGGAACTCTCAGGGACGGTCCGTTCTTTTGGACATGTAACAATCTAAAGTGATACTATCTGGTAGAGAGGAGGTGGAGCATATGGCTTATAGTGAGTTGGTCAAGAGCTTTGAACGGATCCGGAACTATATGCGCGAGTTCTATGTCTATGGATTTAAGAGCCGTGATGAGTATGGAATGAAGAGCCCCAGGAGCTATGATAACGAACGCCGCAGGATCGAAAGCTGGCTGGGTGACTACATGTCTTTTCACCAGGAGTCATCCGGCAAGAATGTATTCCTCTCTCTCGATAGCAGAAGAGTCCCGCGTAATCCTCTCTACAAGGCATTCAAAGCTAAGAGCTTTACGGATAAGGACATTACGCTCCACTTCTATATTCTGGACATCCTTGCGGATGGTAGCGCACTATCTTCCAAGGAAATTGTTGACCGGATCAATGACAACTATCTCTCGCATTTCAACGGTGACTTCTCCCTGGATGAGTCTACCGTGCGGAAGAAGCTCAAAGAATACGAAGAACTTGGCCTTCTACATGCAGAGAAAAGAGGACGTGAAGTCCTATATCAGAGATCGGATGACGCCTCTATTGACTTGGACTCTTGGGCAGACGCTCTCGCCTTTTACTCGGAAGCAGATCCTCTCGGCGTTGTAGGTTCCTTTCTTATGGACAAGATAGAAAAAACCTCTGATATCTTCCGTTTCAAGCACCACTATGTCCTGCATGCACTTGACAGCGATATTCTGTGCGATCTGCTGCTGGCGATCAGCGAACGCCGAGCGGTGGAGCTCTCTATCTGCAGCTTACGCAATGGGCGCGACTACCAACGAACTGTCTGCCCGCTGAAGATCTACAGCAGCACACAATCCGGCAGGCAGTACCTCCTCGGCTACCACTACCGTGGCAGACATCTGGCTTTCTTCCGCTTGGACGCAATCAAGAAAGTCACAGCCGGGAGCGTTGAAAAGCAATATGAAAAGTACTTAGGCTTCCAGCAGAAATTCGATGAGCATCTCTGGGGTGTTTCGACTGGCCCAGACTATAACTTGGATCATATTGAGATGACGATCCACTTCGGCCCCGGCGAGGAATTCATTCTCCATCGACTGGATCGCGAAAAGCGTCACGGTCGCATAGAGATCCTGGACGATCAGACTTGTCGTTTCATAGCGGATGTTTATGATGCCTCAGAAATGCTACCGTGGATTCGAACTTTCATTGGCCGTATTGAGGATCTTCAATGCAGTAGCCAATTTGTCGTAAATACTTTCTATGAAGACCTGCGACGCATGGAGACCATGTACGGAGGGGATAACGATGCTGTTTAGTGAGATCTACGGCAGTTACTTCAATGTCGTTGCTGCCATTCTAACCGAAGCTGGGGAGAAAACGCTGACGGCCGGAAAGCTGACTGCTATCGTGCAGGAAAAGGCATTTGCAGAAAGTGTATTGTCCATTCCTGCCGCCCTACAGTCCGAGACATGGCCGTTGCTGGATAGCGACTTCCACACCGTTCTTCGTGAAAAGCCGACAATGCCTTTGACCACTCTACAGAAGCGATGGCTGAAGGCACTCCTCACAGACCCAAGGATCGCTTTGTTTGATCCAGACACGAGTGGCCTTGAAGACGTGGAACCGTTATATGCCCAGGATACCTTCATTCGGTTTGACCAGTACGCAGATGGAGATCCCTATTCCGATCCCAATTATGTTCATTGCTTTCGCATGGTATTGCGAGCGATCCATGAGAATCGGAAGATGCGGATCCGATTCCACGGGCATACAGGAGCCCGTCATTCTTTTGTGTGCAATCCGTACTGCTTGGAGTATTCAGAGAAGGACGATAAATTCCGGATCTTGGTAACGGGGATGCGGAGGATGAACACGATCAACATGGCTCGTATTCGTTCCTGCGAGCTGCTGGAAGAATATGACCCAAGCTCTGTGACCGTGCCGAAAGGACGCCTCAAAGCACTTACGCTACTTCTCCATGATGAGCGCAATGGCTTGGAGCGTGTCCTATTGCATTTCTCCCATTTTGAAAAGGAAACGCAGAAGCTGGACGAGCGGCTATATCGAATCACGCTCCGATATGACCAAGATGATGAAACAGAGCTGCTGATCCGCGTATTGTCCTTCGGGCCAGTCCTTGAGGTCGTGGCACCCATTACGTTTCGGCAACTCATGAGAAATCGAATTCAAAAGCAGGCATTGTATGCAGCCAGAGGAATCAGCCAATAGCAGAAAAATGAGGGCTTTCACAACATGTGTGAAAGCCCTCAACAATTCAATGATACAGTAATCGCGCAGAGATGTCAATCTGGTCTTGCACATTCGCACCACATTTCATTGAAATGACTAGTTTTTTGAAAGATAAGTTGTGTCTTTCCTGCATTGATTTTTTGTCTATCCTATGCTATCTTATAGATACAGAAAGGGTGAGTCCAATGTACAGCTAACTCCCTCTCAACTCAAGAAAGCGAGGTTAAATTGATGTTAGATACTAAGAACGAAAGATGAGCCTTGACTGCTTTTGCTGGTGGTCAAGGCTCATCTTTTTTTGTGTAAATCGCAAGTCCCGAAAGGGGCTTTTTTGTTTGCAGGTAATTTGATAATCAAAGGTGCAAATAGGGATAATTCGCATTGTCCGTTCTTTTGGACACCGACAGCGCTATGATGATTACAATCGAACGAAAGAAGGAGCAATTGTCGTGGAGTACATTGTCATGGATATGGAGTGGAATCAGGCGCTTACCTATTCTGAGATGGTCAAAGATCCGGTTTTCTTGACGGGTGAGATTATTCAGATCGGAGCAATCAAGCTAAATCAGACTCTTGAAGTGGTAGACTCCTTCAATGAACGGATTGCGCCTCAGTACTATACAGAGCTTCACCCCAAGGTAGCGGAGATTACCAAACTTTCCAATCGGGATTTACAAAAAGGGAAAGGGTTCCATACGGTGTTTAATTCTTTCTGCGATTGGTGTGGCGATGACTTTGTGTTCCTGGTCTGGGGGACGGAAGATCTTCGTATTTTGCGAAAGAATATGGAGCTCCATAATATTGATACCAGCTTTATGCCCCCGTGCTTCAATCTACAGAACATCTTTGTGGATCAAGTTACACACGATACAAAGCAATACGCATTGGCCAATGCATTGGCGATCGTCGGCGAGGTTCCATTTGATTCCCACGATGCCCTAAATGACGCAAGGAGCACAGCGCTTCTCTTCACACATTTAGACCTCATAAGGGGACTGAACGAGTACAAGGAGACCGTAGAGAATAGAAATGGCATCGTTGAGAGTTACGAGTTTGAAGAGCCCTATGCCGATATTGGCGATGCTCTGAGCGATGATTACGTTGTATCCTTCGAGTGTCCACATTGCGGCGAGATCGTCTGGGGAGAAAACTGGATCCGTAAGACGGGTACAAATCTCCTGTCTCTATCGCAGTGCAGCGATGGGCAAGAATACCTTATTAGCCTCAAATTCCGACCGATTGCAGAGAATAAGGTTGTTGTGAAGCGGCTGGTCTATGCTCTGACGGATGAACTGCGAACGGACTATCAGCAGTGTATGGAGCAGGCCGCTGCATGGAGCAAATATGTGATTCCCGCATACTCGTTTTGACTGTGAGGAAATAACCATGTTGAAGCTTTTCGATATCGTCACATTGAAAAATGATGATCCCGAAACTGGGGTCAAAGCAGGGACTGGAGGAACCATTGTCGATGTACTCGGTAACGGCAAAGCATTTACCGTTGAATTTTTTGATGAAGATGGGAATACAATAGAGGCATCCCTTTATACAGAGTACACTCCAGCGCAATTACAAAAGGTCGAAACAACCCTGACTCTAACATAGAAGATTTAATCTGTGTGAGAAGCAATCAATGGTGTATTAGAACGCATGATTCCATAAAATGCAAAAAGCTATATACAGGACTGGACAGGCGCATTTTGACCTGTTATAATAATGCAATGTATCCGGGTATAGCGAAGTTGGTATCGCGCCTGGTTTGGGACCAGGAGACCGTGCGTTCGAGTCGCACTACTCGGACCAACGAAAAAGGGACTCTGAAATCACAGATTTCAGAGTCCCTTTTCCTTGTTCAAGATGCGCCTTCTAAAGCCTTGCGGTGCAAGGGATTCGGAGTTTGTGACTTCTTCGTATTTGTTTTTTTGCAGAAATGAGGATAGGCAATCTGAACCCCCAGCTATGACAGTGAATGGTTCTTCCATAGGCAGCATTGTATAGCTGTTCTTTTGAGAGGATGATTCCAGGATTCCGTGCCAAGTGGCAGAGCATGGAGAACTCGCCGTAGTTGAACTGCACAGGTTGGCCATCACGAAATACTGTGCCCATGTCTGTTTAGATTGTCAAGCCGGGGAAGGTCAGTGTGGCAGGTGATGTCACAGGAGCTTGTCCATCAAATGCGACTAAGACTGTTTCTGAAACCTTATTTTGCTCTTTACATCGCATAATGATTTCTACCTTCCCCATATCAGCACCTTCTTTCTACGCACTGGGGTTTAGCAACTCCTTACCCTTGAATGAAATTTGTAAAATGGATCTGTTCCTGCTCCGGCAGGGGAACGCCGGCCTTTTCGCCCGCCTCTTTGCATTTGAGGAACCATGCCATGTTCTTTCCCAAGATCCGCATGACCTGCATTCCCTCCTCGTCTTTTACAACATCCTCTGGCTTGGCCCCGTGG
The DNA here is from genome assembly GCA_963615825.1 of Flexilinea sp. GTDB lineage: Bacteria > Bacillota > Clostridia > Oscillospirales > Oscillospiraceae > HGM13006. The sequence goes on along the minus strand of CAVEIY010000258.1, from coordinate 5,133 downwards.
ACCATATTCCAGTACCGGGAGGTGATGATGGGCATCTGCATCAGGCCGAAGTATTTATTCATCTGATCCCATGTGGCGGTGGTGCCGGCGCGGCGGGCGGACATGACCGCCGCCGCGGGTTTCAGATAGAAATTGTTCCGCCCGCCGCAGAAATCGGCGTAGAACACTCGGTCCAGGAAAGAGGTCATGGCTCCGGTCGCTCCCGCCCAATGGACGGGAGTGCCGAAGATAAAGCCGTCATAGTCCGCCGCCATATCCAGAAACTTGTTCACCTTATCGTCAAAGACGCAGGCGTGCTTGGTGGCGCAGGTTTTGCAGGCAATGCAGCCGGAGAGGGACTTGTTGCCGATCCAGAAAAAGCCGGTGCCGATCCCCTCGTGGCCCAGTGCCTTTGCCGCCTCCGCCAGCGCGGTATAGGTGCAGCCCTCCTTATGAGGGCTGCCGTTGACCAGTAAAACTTTCATCGTGTACACGCTTTCAGACAATAGATTTTAGATATCCAGACCGTCCACCCAGTCGATAATCTCTTGCCGGGCGTCCTGGATGCTGTTGCGGGAAATGGTCAGTCCATCCAGCATGACAGCGTCAGGCTCCAGGCTCTGAATGGTGCGGGGCGTCCCGGCAAAGCTGCTTCCACCGTGGGTGCTGAAGGGAATGATGGTCTTGCCGCTGAGATCGTACTCGTCAAAGAAGGAGTATAGGATCATGGGCATATCACTCCACCAGATGGGGTAGCCGATAAAGACCACATCGTAATCGTCCATATTGGTCACACGCTCCCGGATAGCGGGGCGGGCGTTTTCATCCTGTTCCTCGGAGGCCAGATCTACCAGCGTTTCATGGTTGGTGGGATAGGGGGTCTGGGGTTCGATGCGGAAAATATCGGCGCCTGTGGTCTCCTGAATGACATAGGCCATGTACTGGGTGTTGCCCAGCACCTCGCCGTCGATGACCACCACGCTGTTGTCCTCCTCGGTGGTCATGTTGTCGGGGTCTGTTGTCTCCGGCATGGAGAAGTAGGCCACCAGGATCTTGGAGTTGCTGGGGGTGCTGGGTGCGGCGCTATCACCGATCAGCTCCATGTATCTGTGAAGGATGACGGCGGCCTGGGCACGAGTGGCCCGTCCGTTGGGATCAAAGAGGTTGCCATCCTTGCCGCTGATGACGCCGTTGGCACGCGCCCAATCCACGGCGGTGGAGGCATAGGCAGAGATCGTATCCTCATCCGCAAAGTCCTGCCCGCTTTCTGCGGCGGGACTGCCCGCATAGCGCCACAGAATGGCGGCAAGCTGCTGGCGGGTAATGGGATCATCGGGGCCGAAATTGCCGTTGGGATAGCCAGAAACGATCCCGTTGGCGGAGGCCCATCTGGTTGCGTTTGCGTAATAAGCGGTGCTGTCCACATCCGGGAACACGGTGCCGCCTGTGACGGCGGGGCTGCCGGCGGCCCGATACAGGATCGTGGCGATCTGGCCCCGGCTGGTGGTGCCGTCAGGATTGAATGTGGTGGCGCTGGTGCCGCTCATGAGGCCGTTGGCCCGCACATATTCCACCGCGCCGGCATACCAGGCGTCCGCCGCCACATCGGAAAAGCCGGTATCACCAACGGCAGCGAAAGCCGTGGTGCTCATGGCCAGCAGCATCAGGGCTGCCAGAACGCCGCTGAAAAGTCGTCTGAATGTTCTCATAGGGTCTGCTTCCTTTCTTTTCTCAATTTTTTGTTTTCTGTACGATCCAATTGACAATGCCCTCGTCGTCAAAGGCGATATCCTCGCCGCCGTGGCAGTTGTAGATGCCCAGCCGGTTGACGCAGGAACTGTCCGGGGTTTCCGTCTGCAAAAGATCCTCCTTTAACTCATGGCATATTCCACGATCATCGGATCATCATAAGCGCACCAAAGAGATTTATCCTCATCAATCGCTTTCAGTTTTTCAATATCATCGTCATTCAGAGAAAAATCAAACAAGTTCAAATTCTCCTTCATGCGCTCTTTGCTGGTGGTCTTGGGGATGACAACAATTCCTCTCTGCACCGTGAAGCGCAGAGCTATCTGTGTCGGTGTTTTTCCGTACTTCGCCGCAATTTCCTTCACCACCGGGTTGTCAATAATCTCCTTGATCCGATGCTGTGCCAGCGGCCCCCATGCCTCATGCTGAATATTGTATTTTTCCATCCATTTGTGAAGCTCATGCTGCTGCCAGAACAGATGTGTTTCCACCTGATTGACCGCCGGAACAACCTTGTTGAAGGTCGCAATATCCGCCATTCTCTCTGCGGAAAAATTGGAAATACCAATGGCACGGATTTTCCCCTCTGCATACAAATCCTCCAACGCATGGTAGGCTCCATAGTAGTCCGACAGGCATTGATGAATCAAAACCAGATCAAGGTAGTCCACCTGCAATTTCCGCATGGATTCCAGAACAGAGGCTTTTGCTTTTTCGTAGCTGAACTCCGTTACCCATACTTTTGTAGTCAGGAAAATTTCCTCACGAGGAACGGTGGTTTTCTGTAAAGCACGTCCCACAGCTTCCTCGTTGTAATAAGCCTGAGCCGTATCGATCAGACGATACCCTGCATCCAGCGCATCCAGAACGCAGCGTTCACATTCATCGGCATCTTCAATCTGAAAAACGCCAAAACCTACCAGCGGCATTTTCACGCCATTATTCAACATAACCGTTTCCATAATCAAATTCCTCCATTTCAATTTTCCGTCAGGGATTTTGATTTCCATTTTCCGCCTTTATATCTCCACAAAGCAAACAGCGCAGTCGCCAACCACGTAAAGCCGGTCGTGAACCAAATTCCCCATTTGCCCAAAACAGCCTCCCCCGTAAGCAGGAAGACCAGCGTAATACGAACAGCAATTTCCACGATGCCATTTACCAGCGTAAACCCCGCATCGCCCGCGCCGCTCAGCAAGAAGCGCAGAATCTGCACAGCTCCTAATGCGATAAAGAAGGAAGATGTGATCCGTATGCCCGTTGCAGCAATGGAAATCATAGTATCGTGATTTACAAAAATACCCATGATCGGATGTCCAAAAATCCAGAATACCACTGCTGCCGCAACGGACACGATTGTACTGACAACCAGTGCTGCTTGCAGCCCTTCGCTGACTCGCTTTACTTTTCCGGCCCCTACATTTTGCCCTGTATAGGTCATCATTGCGGCGCCGAGGGATGTGTAAACCTGTTCCACAAAAATCTCCATCTGCGTGGTAGCGGTGAACGCGCCGATTACATCCGAGCCAAATCCGTTCACCACGCGTTGAAGCACAATGCTTGACAAATATACGAGGGAATACTGAAATCCGGCCGGCAAACTAACCTTGACAGTTTTTACCATCAGGCCTTTATTTGGTCGTGCATTTTTGACCGCCGCCCGCACTACTGGTACTTTTCGGAATGTATAAGTAATACAACAGGCCGCCGCAATAAGCTGTGCAAGAACCGTTGCAATCGCCGCTCCGTTCACTCCCATGCCAAGCGGAACCACTAAAATAATATCAAGGACAATATTTAAGGCACTGCAAAAAATCAAAAAGATTAACGGCGTTTTAGAATCTCCAAGAGCCTGCAAAATGGAGAATGGAACATAATATGCCGTCACAGCAATTAACCCGCCCATATAAATCAGCATATAGGAAGCGGCATCTTCCATCAGAGAATCGGGAGTATTTAACAATCGGAGAATCGGTCTTGTGGTGAAAAGCGCGATCACGGTCATTACGGCGGTAACAGCCAGATTGATATATACACCGTTTGCAATCGCTGCCGCAGTACTTTTCTTGTCCCCGGCTCCGTGATATTGTGCCACTACAACGCCAGCCCCGTTAGAAGCACCCATACACATAGACATAAACATGGACGTGATCGCTGTTGTGGAGCCTACTGCCGAAAAAGCGTCTGCCCCCACAAATTGTCCCACGATCACTCTGTCTGCCAATGTGTAGACCTGTTGGAATAAATAACCGATCAGGATCGGAAAGGAGAACCACAGCAGCAGCTTCCACGGTTTCCCCTGTGTCATGTCTATTGCTTTTTCCATGTCGTTTCTTTTGCCTTTTATTGTTCGGAGATCAGAAACCTAACCCCTCCACCCAGGCTCTCACATCATCCTCAGAAGCACTCGAACGAAAACGCTGTCCTTCCTGCCAGTCTCCGGTTCCGGCCATTTTTTCCAATAGTTCACCGCTTTCACCTAATTCAGAACTTGAAGAAGTGCAGAATGGAATCACGGCCTTGCCAGTAAAATCATTGGTTTCAATAAAGCCATTGACCGGCCATGCCGCATTTCCCCACCAGATCGGATAACCAATGAATACCGTGTCGTAGTCAGTCCAATTATCAACGGTTGAGGCTGCAAGCTCCACAACCTGTTCAGACTCATTTTCATGCTCTCTATTTACACGGCTATCATCGTTTGTCCAGTCCAGATCATCGCTGCTATACGGCTCCACGGGTTCCAGTTTAAATAAATCTGCCCCCGTTGCATCTGCAATAACCTTTGCCACGTTTTCCGTACTTCCCGTAGCGGAATAGTAGACAACCAATGTTTTCCCACCAATGCCTTCTGCTTCTTCTGTTTCTGCATTAGATGGTGCGGTGGCCGGTTCTTCCGAAGTTTCCGGCTCCGAGGCTGCTTCGCTGGGCAGCTCGGAAGTAGAAGGTTCCATTTTCTGCTGCTGACTATTGCCACAGGCAGTTAGGAACAAGGTCATGGCACCTGCCAACAGCAGAGCGGCAAATCTATGTTTCATGTTGTTTTTCCTCCTGTTACAATGTAATTTTTACTATTGCTCGTACACTGAGAGAACCATTTTCGCCTCTTTTTTGCCCAGCGAAAACAGTCAGATCGGTGTCCAATGTAAGATTCTGCATCTCACACTTCCTTACTCAGCTTGACGGCTTCATTTCTGGTAGTTGCCATGCCGCCGTAGACCATGCCATACAAGGAGGCAAAGCGTTTCATCGTGTACTCGCCAGCTTCCAGCATCCACTTCTCCGGTGCGGCACCCTGGAACACAAAATACAGTCTGCGTCCGGCCAGTACACCTTCCTCCACCCGGCCATAGAAGCGGTCCAGCACATTGCGGACGCTGCCGCAGATGTTGTGCCAGTAGACGG
>CAVEIY010000257.1:0-11722 GCA_963615825.1 Flexilinea sp. | reverse complement strand
CGGTATCCTGCTTTCTATCCTCTGCCTATGTAGAGACAGGAAAGCTGACGGTAACGCTTAGTGAAATCGACACAGTAAATGCCGCAGAGATCGTTAACCTGGCACCGAAAAAGCGCACACTTTTAGGTACGCTTCTTGCTTCAGCGTTCCGCTCAATCTGGACGGTATTGACGGTTCCCGGTCAAAAGGAACTGAAAGCCATGGCAGATGTCGATGATAATGTGCGAGAGGATGTTGTTGAACCAGTGCAGGAAGAAAAGCAGGAATCCGAGACAGCGCAAGCTACACCATGCGCGGCAGAAGCCACCGAGCCTGAACCCGTGGATGAAGAACTCAATCGAATCGTCGGCATTTTCAAGCTGGCGCGTGAGCAGGGTTATACCCTCAAGCTCATCCCCGGTACGCCGGAGGAAAATGTACCTGTGTTCGATTTTGAGAATGAGCGTATCCTCCGCAACGCTGCGTAAGAGCCTATGCGGGAGATCAATGTTGTGAGCAGGGTACGGATCAGCGAGAATGGGAAATCCGTCCTCTATGAAAAGCGCTATCACGGTATCCTGACAGAAAACGGCTGTGTGCGGTTAAAAGCATACTGCGCCAAGCGCGTCCCGTTGGGGGCGGCAGGCACGGCTAAATCTTCACCGCAGGCCGAAGAGAATATGAAAGGCGCGGCATGAGCCGTGCGACAAGAAGGCAAGGAACTGTATCCGTTCCTTGCCCTCTTTTATATCAATGATCGGAGGAATTGCCATGTCTATAAAATCACAGACGAACAATATGCGGCGGCTGGCCGCGCTGCTTGATTTTGACCTTTGTGATATCCACGGCAAAAAGGAATGCGGTCCCAACGGGAGTAAGCGGGCCTTCCTCAATGTGGGAAAGGTTTTCCTGCGCGCCCTCGCAAGAGACCTCGGGCTTCACGATGTGACCGTTAGCAGCAACGCCGGCGGCATTGGTGTATCGGGAGAGTGCAGCTTGATCGGAATGTGGGAGAACGGCGGCCTTTATGTCTCCATTTCCCAGCCTGCCTGCGGCAGCGGTAAAGTGCTGCTCTACCGCACGGTGCGCCATAGCAGAGACCATAAAGGCGGCTATAACCACTTTATCACCCGGCACGAACTTGAAAAATGGTCTTATGCCCATCTCTTAGATGCCCTTTGTGCATTGAGAAAGGACTGGGAATTTGATGAGCAAGCCGCTTGATTTAGAAACACAAAGGCCCTATGCCCTGGATCAGCTTACCCAACTTCAATCACAGATCATGCAATCAGCGCAGGGCATGGTCGTGCAGCGAGCAAGGATTGAAAAATACCGGCAGAGCGACTTGGCGGCGGCGCGGGATACCTACACAGAGCTTGAACAGATCCGCAGGAACCTGACAGAGCAGATCACTGCCGCCCAGCTATTTCTGCTGGAGTTGGAAGAGTACAAACTGGCATCTATGGCAGGACAGCTTTGCCGGGGTATGAGCGGCTTCAATCTCATGAGTACAGGCTACAAGCCTATCTATGAGGTGCTGAGCAGGTTCGCGGCTGCGTTCCCCACGGGACAAAAGACCAATGCCGCCGTGGTAGGCCGCCTGATGAATAACATCAAGCTGGGCTATTACCCTACCGATCCTGACAACATCTCTTTGATGCTGCGAGGTATCCGGTTCCCGGATGGCATCACCACGAACCTATTTGATCCGTGCTGCGGCTGCGGTAAGGCTCTGCGCCAACTGGCTCAGGGAAATAACTGCTATGCCTACGGCGTGGAGTTGGACGAGAGCCGTGCGGAGGAAGCGCAGACACGCCTCCACCGCGTCGGCTTTGGCAGCTTCTTTCACAGCCGTATCAGCCATGAAGCATTTCACCTGCTTTTTTTGAATCCGCCCTACCTGTCGGTCATCAACGAAAGCGGCGGGCGTTCCCGGCATGAAAAGCGCTTTTTGATCGAGAGCCTGCCTACCTTGATGTATGGAGGACTGCTGGTCTATGTCATTCCCTACTACCGTTTGACGCCGGATATCTGCCGCATCCTGGTTGACAATTTTGACGATCTCTCCGTCTGGCGGTTTACCGACAGTGAGTTCAAAAAATTCAAGCAGGTGGCGGTGCTGGGTATCCGAAAGCACAGGGATATGGAATTGCAGGATACGCTCTGGCTGGAGCAGTTTGCGTGCAGTCCCGCCTCGATACCGCCTCTTGAGACGATCGAGGAAGGACGCTATGCGCTCCCGGCACAGCCCTTGCAGGTCAACACCTTCAAGGGCGAGCGGTTCAACCAAAAGGAATTGGAACAGCAGCTTCGCAAGTCCGACAGCTTCGCGCAGATGATGCGCCGCAGCGAGCTGGACAGCGGCGCCAAACGCCCGCTCCTGCCGCTCTCCATCAGCCAGATCGGACTGATTGGTGGCTCGGGTATGATCAACGGCCTCATTGAATGCGATACCCCGCATATCATCAAGGGCCGCATCGTCAAGGTCGTGCGTACCGAGAGCGAGGAGAAATTCAGTGCCAGCGGAAACCACCTGGGCAGCGAAGTCAGGGAAACCATCACAAATAAAATGATCTTCAATGTCCTGACGCCAAACGGCTTTAAGGCATTGACCTGAAGAAAGGAGGCCTACCCATTATGCAGTACAGACCTATCCGGTTTCCCACCGGAGAAGTCCGCGCCACAACGGCTGCTTTGGCGAATGTTTCGAAGGAAAAGCTAATCCGTCTTGTGAATCGGCATGTCCGCGGTGACTGGGGCGATACCTGTATGGCGGATCAAAAGGCTAACGAGCAGGCAATCCGCAATGGGGATCGCATCCTGTCCTGGTATCAAATCAGCGGCAAGATCCGCGTGCTGATTATCACGGAGGCAGACCGCTCAGCCACTACAATCATGCTGGCCGACGAATATTGATAAAGGAGAAAGAAAAATGAAATCTTTAGATATGGTGATTGTCGTTCCTGTGAGCGGCCTCACCGGAGGCGATGAAGCCCTGCGCTTACAGGCGTGGGGAACGGTAACAAACCTGCTGCGTCCAGAGCTCGGAAAGCTGTACCGACAGTTCAACCCATCGAATGGCGTGTGGGAGCATAAGATTTCCCGCCCCTTTGGAGTTGTGCTCGGGAAACAGGAACCCGAGGTGTTTCGCCGGCTACTTGCGGCCGGCGAGGAGGCGCAGCGGGAGGCGGTTGCCTTCCATACTGCGAGAATGCTCCGTAAAGCAGATCTCGGCGGCGCGCAGAAGATCGGTGATATGCTGCTTTGCTCTACGGTTGTGGATGGCAGCGATCCCAAGCTGCTGGCGCACACGGTCTGGAATATCCTGATTCAGGAAGGAGCGCCTATCCCTGATTGCGGCATTTACTATGCCTCGCTCAGCCGGGCATCTGCCTCTGAGCAGGAACGCAGCGAGATCATGCAAAACATGGACAAGTACGCCCTGTGCATGGTCAGCTTTGGGCAGGAGGCGATCAAGGATGTTTGAGTTCCATAGAGATCGCTTTGTGCAGTTACTCCATGAGGCGCCTGCGAAAGAACCTGTACTTTCCGAACCAAAGTACAGCCCTTACCTCCAGTCGGTGATGGACACGGCAAAGAAAGAGGGCGTATTGAACCTGGATATGATCAACTGGTCGGCCTTTGAAATGGAGGAGGTCACACCTGCAGATTTGAATGCTATCTGTCGGCGGACTGAAAGTGGCTGGATCGCAGCCTTGGCCGGCAATAGTAAAAAAGCGCAGACCTTCCGGCTGCTGCATCGAACCTTCTTTTGAGGTGCGCCCATGTATGACAACGAATATGAATGGGATATTCTGCTTTTCTTGCGGATCTTAAAATATCTTCACACCAGCGATGCCGATATGGTCAACGCGATCATTCGGGATTACCCGGAGGTGGACGTGGAAGACCCTGACATGATCATGTACGATTTGCTGTGGGCTTTTTTCGATGAAGAACCGGAAGAAACAGATGATGAATTTTACACCGTGCGCTTTAGCGACCAGAGCATTGACCGGTTATACCAGTTGGGCTGCCAAGATGGAGATATCTTTTCATCGAAGTTTAGAATGTGGCAGGAAAAGATCAAGGATATATTTCTGTTTTATGTCGTTGGCGCATCCCACTCTGTCTTCGATGTTGCTTATTATTTCGGCGGAGATGGTGTCAAGATCGACATTACACTTTCGCCGGATTGCTATGAGCCGCTCCTCTTCTTAAATTCAATTATCAATATGATCCTCTACTGTCAAAAGGAAATCAGGCGGCTGGAGGTTGAAAGAAATGAACAGCATCTTATTTTCAACGGGAAGGAGGCTGCGTAATGCCGCTTGTAAGAAAGGAATCGCCGGAGGAGGTAATCGTTCGGATCTCGCCGAGTCGAAATACCATCATTGTTCAGGAACGAAGTTCCGGCGGAGTCCTGAGCTACCGGGAGATCGATCCAGTCGAATTTTATTACGCCCTCAACGGAAGCTGCGTCGGGAATGAATACATCAGCAGCGGGTTTCTGCCGGAGCGTTGCCTTCATGTCTCCATGAATGCCGAAGAACGCCGCTTCGTGATTTGGAACCCTGACCTGCGGGCGGATGTGATTTACCGGGATACGGAATATTTGGACTTTCCGCTGCCGCGGCTGGTCTTCGGACTTCGTGTTTTGGTCGACGGAAGGGTGGCAGAGTGTTCAATGGGAGTGGTCGCGGATGAGCCTCCGACGGAGGATACGCCCATGTTTCATTATCCTTTTTCCAATGTTCACGGAAACGGAATGGTCTGCACGGGTAACAACATCCTACCGCGATACAAAAAGCTTTCAGCAATGAAAAATTTTCCGAGGTATTTGTTGGGGCTCCCTGACAACGATGATATGTTCAACTCCTCGCATAATCAAAAGGGCCTCGACCACAAGGCTCTGCTGGAGCATCTCAAGGACAAGGACCCTGCCTACTACTATACGGACATTCTTGTTCCCAATGACCGTACATTAGGCGATTTTATCAGGAGGTAATGAAATGTCGGAACAGAAATCGCGGACGATGCTGACAGCCCTCGCAAAACCTTTTGCACCGGAAGACCTGGAGTGGCGTCTGCAATACACGAACGAGGAAAAGATGTGCGGCATGGCTGTCCCCTATGTGACGAACCGTGCCATTCAGAATCGGCTGGACGAAGTGTGCGGCCCGGAAAACTGGTACAACGAGTTTAGACCGTGGCATAGCGCAGGGAAAAAGGACTCCCAGCTTTGCGGTATCGCCATCTATTTTGAAGGCAAAGGCTTCATTACCAAGTGGGACGGCGCCGAGGATTCGGACATTGAGCCCATCAAAGGTGGTCTTTCCGACAGCATGAAGCGCGCCGCCTACCAGTGGGGCATCGGGCGCGTCCTCTACAGCCTCGATACCGTGTGGGTTGATATTGAACGCCGGGGCCGCAGCTATGTTATTAAAGGCAACGAGCGGAAAAAGCTGGATGATGCTTATCTGAGCGCGCTTGAAAAGCTGGGCCTTGAGCCCGCCAAGGCGTGCGGCATCCAATCTCTGCTGACTCCAAAGACTGCCCCAGAGCAGAAGACCGCTGACAATCAGAAGCCAACCTCTGCACCTGTGCAGGATCAGCGCCGCAGCAGCACAGCACAGCAATCTGCTAAGCTGCAGGATCGCTCGGCGCAGCAGAAACCGCAGGCGAGCCCCGAAAAGCAGGAGAAAACCGCTGAGTTCACCGGAAAGACTGTTCCGCTCCGTAATGCCGCGCAGGCTGCGCCCGAGGAGGATATCTACACAGTCCTGGCGGCGAAAGTCCAAGGCGGCATGAGCGGCAGCAATACGCTGGTCAATCTGGAGACACCGGAGAAAAAGCAGACCTACGCCTATGTCCGGGGTGTGCGCCCCGAACTGACGCCGGGCACGCAGCTTTCTCATGTGAAATTGACGACCCGCAAGCAGGATACCGTGGTGTTTTGCGTGCTGGAGTCCTATGAGGTCTATCAGCAGGGCCAGCAGGCGGCGTAAATAAACGGCCCCGAGCAAAAGAAAGGAGCAGACAGTTGAAAAAAATCGAACAGTTTCAGATCACCAGCATGAGCATTTCCGGTTTCAAGTCCTATGAAAAGCCTACGGAACTGATTTTCGGTGATCCTACCGTTATTACCGGGGGGAATGGCCGCGGGAAAAGCAGCATTGCGGATGCCATCGCATTTGCTGTGACTGGCCTTCCGTTTTTCGGCGAGCGCGGCCTGGATCGGCTCCACAACGAAAAAAATCCCGATGTCTCCATCCAAATGCGCTTTGTGGATGAAAAGGGTATTACCCATGAGCTGACCCGTATCCGTCGGAACGGCGATATGGCCATCTATTATGATGACCATACGATTCGCCAGCTTGACCTCACTGACCTCTTTGGTGAGCGGGATGTATTTCTCTCCATCCTCAATCCTCTGTATTTCATTGAAGAACTGGGGACGAACGGCAAAAACCTTTTAGAGCGGTATCTCCCATTCATTCCGCAAGAGGTGATCCTCGCACAGCTCCCCGAACCGGCACGGGCATCTCTAAAGGATGCGGTGATCCTCTCGCCCGACGCCTATCTCAAACGTCGGCGTGCGGAAATCCGTGACCTGGAGGAGCGTATCACCTATCTTGGCGGGCAAAAGGATCTTGCGGCAGCGCAAAAGCAGCAGCATGAAGCCGCGCAGGCGGAGCTTTCTGAAGGCCTTGCGGCGCTCCGGAGTGAGATCACGGCACTGGAGGAAAAACAGTTCTCGGGCCTTGACCCTGTGAAAATGCAGGATCGACTCGTTGAATTGAGCCAGCGCTATGATGAGATGGCTCGTGATGAACGGGGCGATGCGCTCCAGCAGCAAAAAGAGGTCCATGCGCTGCGCGAGAAGATCATCCGCAGACAGGCTGAGCAGTATCAGTCCAAGTTTACAGAGCCGCTGGCGGAGATCAGTGCCAAGGTCAAGGATCTGGGCATGCGGTATAAGCGTGAGGCTATGGCATACAAGGCATTTCGTGCCGGTATGGACTGTCCCACCTGTCACCGCCGCGTAACGGAGGAGACGCTGCCGGAGGTGCAGTCTGCGCTCAAAAAAGCCATTTCTGAACTATGCACCGTCGGAAAGGAGCAATCAGATCAGCTCGCTGAACTCCAGGAAATTGACAAAAAGGCCCAGGAGACCTTCGAGCAATTCCGGGCGGATGATCTCCGCAAGTGGCAGGAAGAGGCTGATGAACTGGAGCGGCAATGCACAAAGCAGCCGCAAAACGGTTCTCAGGCCGCTGAGACGCTGCGCGGTGAGATCCAAAGCCTGACAGCGGAGCTTGAATACGGCAATCTTACGCAGGCCGAGTATGACCGCCTGCGTGAGTGCCGGGAGCAGTGCCGCGAGATGGAAGCCAAGCGCGCTGCGCTCGATACGGTGGCATCTGCGGAAACCCCAGATTTTGACCGGGAGATCCGTCAGGCGCAGGACACCATCAGCGAGATCAAACGCACGATGACCGATGTGATCTTATATATCAGCAAGCGGGCGGAATTGACCTTTTCGCAGTTAAAGATGAACCGCGTGGAAATTTCTCTCTACGATGTGGTCAAATCCACAGGCGAGGTCAAAGATACCTTCAAGTTTACATACAACGGCCGCCGTTATGACCGCCTTTCTCTTTCCGAGAAGATCCGGGCAGGCATGGAGGTGTCGGAGCTGATGAAGCGCCTCACAGGACGCAATTATCCCGTCTTCGTGGACAACATGGAGTCCGTTGATGACCTTGCCAATGTCCGTCCCACGGGACAGGTCATTATGGCAAAATGCGTGAGCAATGCGCCGCTGCAGGTGAGACCGATCAAGCCTATCGTTTTCGCGGAGCAGCGCGCCGCCTGATGGGGGTGATCCCGTTTGGCCGTCCGACAATATGACAAAATCCCTATCGTGGAAACGGCCAGACGGTGTGGGCTTGTCCTCGACTCCCGAACGCTGCGACGAATGGAGGTCGAGGCAAGCTGCCCCTTCTGTCATGACCACGGGCCGGGAAAATACCATCTGAGCCTCAATACCAACACAGATCAGTACCGCTGTAACCTTTGCGGCGCCCACGGCAACAGCGTGAGCCTGTACGCAAGACTCAAAGGGATCAGCAATAAAGAGGCCTATTTGGAATTGGTGCGGGAGACAAAGGTGTATCCTTTGCCCCAAACGCCAACTCCCCAAATGAAAGAGCGGCAGCCTGCTTCACTGGAGCAGCGCCACGCCGCATATACGGATATGCTGGAGCACTTGACTCTTCTTGACCGGCACGGTGAAAACCTGCTGGGAAGAGGCTTATCCGAAGATCGCATCCGAGAAAACGGATACAGAAGTATGCCCGAGACTGAACGGGGGCGTCGGCTTTTGGCCGACCTGCTCCGCTCCCGCGGGCATGACCTGCGCGGCGTTCCTGGCTTTCGCACCTACTATGGCGAGTGGACGCTCTCTGGGCCGAATGGGTTCCTAATTCCGGTTCGGAATAAGGACGGGCTCATACAGGGGCTTAAAATCCGGCTCGATGAAGCGGACCATCCCAACCGGAAGTATCGCTGGCTCTCCAGTCGAAACCTGCCAAACGGCACCCGCAGCTATTCCTGGGTTCATGTAGTTGGCGACCGCTCAAGGAAACGGGCCTTTTTGACAGAGGGGCCGCTCAAGGGCGATGTGGCCAGCTATCTTGCAAAGGATGCGCTGTTTATCTGCATTGGCGGTGTCAACGCGCTCAATGGGCTGACCGATACCATCCGGGAGCTTGGCGTCCATGAGGTCGTGGAGGCAATGGACATGGATCAGATGACAAATCCAAATGTCCGAAATGCCGTTCTTGCCATGCGTAAGGAAGTGCAGAAATTACCGGGTATCCGCTACTCAAAATATTCTTGGAACCCAGCCTACAAGGGAGTGGACGACTACTTTCTGAGCCGGGTGGCGACGATGTAAAGGAGAAACGATGTTAACAGAACAAGAAACAGCACGGATCAGAGCAAAAATCCGAAAAGAGCAGTATTGCATTACGCTCGACCAGATGAAGCGGTATTTTAAGCAACATCAGCACGCACGGGAAATTGATGACAAAAAAACGATGGAAAAGATCGAGTACCATTTGACCTACATCAATTTTCATTCTGAATGCGGGCTGCTCATATCCGGGCAGTATGATAAGCTGCCGGAAGTAATTAAAAACTGGTGAGGGAACTCACTGTGAAGAAAGGACAGCCTAAAATATGGATAAAGTCATAAACATGGATGAATTTATCGGTGCGGCTGCTGGTGATCGGCAGCACATGTTGGGAAAATTTCTCTACTTCTCCCTGACAAATCTTTTGGTGGATAAAGACGAGTTGTCCCACCTGTGTGAGAGCATGGGAATTCCGTACACCGGCAGCAACCGCCTTTCCGTGTCAGATGCCTTTAGGTCTGCCACGGGTGATATCCGGGAGCGCATTCCTGTTACGGAGGATGGCGAGACGAACATCTACCTTGCCTACTGTCGGGATAATAAGCACACCCCCGGCGTGCTTTCCCGTGAATTGGTAAAGGAGACGCTGAATCGACAGACGAATCAATACGAAAAGCTGGCGAATATCAGCTATGACAAGGCGGATGGCATTTTCCGCAGCGATAACATGGTCTATGACGCTGCGGTGGACGTGCCTGCGTGCTGCCGGCATGCAGAAGAACTTTTTGAACTCTATCAGCGCTGTGCCAACCGTAAGCAGATCGAAACAATCTGCCTCAATTACCTGCGGTCTCTTGAGGCCACCAAACTGAGCGTCAATGGTCACATGTATTTTGTTCCCCGTACTCATATGGACCAAGTGGACATTTTTGAGGATTTTATCACGCTCCTCAGCGGGCTCAACAAAAGAACGACACCTTTGATTGTCAACAGCTTCTACATCATTGACGATGCGAAGCAGCGTGAAAAGATGACAGAAGAATTTTATAATGCAGTCAAAAAAGAGATTGCAGTGTATCAGGAAAAGTGTGATTATCTCATCAAAAGCAACAGCCAAAGCCCCGCGATCATGGAACGCTGGGTTTTGAAGGTGCAGGCGCTGGAGGAGAAAAAACGGCACTACGAGGGTGTACTGCAAAGAGAACTGGATGGGCTGGATGACGAATTTTCCGTCCTGAAGCTCCTCTCGCAGGAACTCCAGGTCAGGGCAAACGGCATCCGCAACTTGCGATTTCGGAAAAAGGCAGCATAAATAAATGTCAGCGGAGGTATCGATACGTGATGTCGATGCCTCCGCCATTTTTTGCACAAAGCGGAAACTAATACAATATTTACGAGAAATAAGGCTGAATGGTTGTGCTTGGATATATAGTTCAATTGGGAGAACACCCCGTATTTGCTATCGATACGGCGCTTAGTCAGATGGAAATTTTGCACATATCTAAAAGAGGGTATTTAGTCGAAACGATGAAATGAAATATTCTTGATGAAAATTGCAAGTAAAAGCACTTCTTCTGCATTTATTAGGTAAAAGCAAAAAATTTTATCAAGGATATACGGAAGGGGGTGGTTTTATGAAAAGAATTGTAGCAGCAATGCTCCTTACCCATTGGTAAGACGATGGTACAACCTGTCGCTGTCGGCAACGGTACCTTCGATGGCCTTTTAGTAGCAAAAACTGTCTACAAGCTAAAAATAAGCAATAATCTGCAGATGAAAAAGGAGAGATGATTCCATGAAAAAAGTTATAAAAAGAGGTTTAGATTTTATTTTATGCGCAGCACTCATTTCATCTATTTCATTTTGCTTTGCATGGAGTGATGTTTCACAATATGCAGATACAGACATTATGGAAATGAGCTTATCCGACTTGGCATCTTTACGAACGGTGGACTCTCGCATTAAAGCTCAACTGTCAGAGACGCAGCAGGATTATGATTTCCTTTTGCAGTATTCTTCAAGTTCTGCTATGTTAAATGAGTGGACGGTATATGATTTACAAACCGCAGCATCTGTTATTAAAGCAAATAACCTTACATTTGAACAAGCAAACACTTTAATATCGAGTTGGAAAACTGCAACTCCCTCAACTGAAAATGAAATAGATTTAGAATATGCATCGATTCTTTGCAAAGATCCCCCATCATGCATTGAAGCGAAGGAATCTCCGGTGACTATGTCATATTCTGGAGATGTGGTAACATATGTAAATTCCTCAGATAAGACCGGGTTACACTACATGGTTCGGACTGTAACAGGAGGATATTACAAGGCAAGTGGAACATTTACTTTACCATCAGTTAATCTTAAAAGCAGCTTGTCAGATCCAGATGTACCCTATGGCTTTTTCGGAATATACGTAAGTGATAAAATAGGCTTAGATTTAGGAACCTATTATCTTCAAAAAGATGGTGAATGGGGTTTCGTTATTAGTGGATATATTAAGAATTCGGCCGGAGGGTATGCGCATTACTGGAGACCATCTTCAATCAAGTATTCTCCAAGTCAGCTATCGTCTGTAAATTTAGTTGCAACAATCACAAAGGGCAGTGCGTATGATACCGTTACTCTTAAAATCATTAACGGTGTATCGTGGGCGGTTATTGACACAATAACGCTCAATACAAACGAAAGCGGTTATGATTCATCATTTAAAAAAGTTGTAAGTGGTGCAAGCACATCGTACGTAACATCAAATTATACAAATCTGTATTTTAACCGTGAAGTATGCTTGGCATATGCTGAACAGTCCAATCGTGCAC
>CAVEIY010000256.1:0-11795 GCA_963615825.1 Flexilinea sp. | reverse complement strand
CCGTGTCTCTGCAAGTCGTCATTGGTTTGTGCAAGCGCAAAGAAACGGCGGCTCTGAAAATCAAAGCCGCCGTTTCAAATAGGCGTATCAAATCATCTGCGTTACGACGGCTTTTTTTCTTTTGCCGTCGTGCGGCAGATTAGCAGGCTTATTCGATTGCTTTCAATTATTTGAGATCGTAGTGGAAACTCCAGTTTCCAATCTGCTGACCATTTCGCGCCAGCGTCCGCTCCGCAAATTCGCAAAAGCCGTTTTTCGTATAAAATTTCCGATTTAGCTCGGTGTTGGTAATCAGCGTAAAGTCTTTCCCTCCATGCTGCCGGATGTACGGGATCAGGCAATCATTTAACATGGCACTGCCAAGGCCACAGCCTTTCATGGAATTATCAACGGCAAGCATTTCAAGATACCATGCTGTCGGATATTCCCGCGCACAATCCTGATGGGCTTCTTCCGAAATATCAAAGAAGTCGAGAATTTTCGCAAAGCCTACCGGGAAAACGAGGCTGACAGCACCGGCCTTGATATAGTCCCAAACGCTGACCCGTTTTCCTTTGGGGTCTTGCAGGAGTGCGGCCGAAACGATTTTGCCGTCCTTTATGCCGACAAAGCATTTGTGCTGCTGCATATTCGCCCGGATGTGGATGCGGTGCAGCTTTTCCAGATACGCAAAATAGGCTTTGGGCTGCTTAAATGCGCGCAGGAAAGTAAAATCAAAGAACGGATAATTTCCGAACGATACGGTAGATAGCTTGGCGATATACGAAATTTCTTCTTTCTTCGCCTCTCTGTAGGTAATCATTTTGCAATTCCCTTCGTGAATGGTAAAATTGATGAACAGGTGTTTACTAATGTTCATATGCATAGTATAATAGGGAAAGAAAATTCAGCCAATATGCAATCCGCAATAGCCTGTGTATTATTGAACAGGTCAAAGAAATGTGTTCATAGGAGGGCTGTCACACATGGAAGATCGTAGAATACAAAAATCAAAAGATGCGATTCAAAGTAGCTTCTTTGAGCTTTTGAAAGAAAAAAGTTTGAATAAAATTACCGTGGCCGAAATTTGCCGTATGGCAAATGTAGGGCGCGGAACATTCTATCTGCACTACATGGATGTGTACGATCTGTATGACAAAATCGAGGGCGAGCTATACGCTGGGCTGTACCAACTCTTTGAGGCCGCGTTTCCGTCAACGGACAGAGAAAACAGCAGAAAACTCTCCGAGGGGCTGACGAGCTATATTGAGCAGCACAAGGAACTGTTCTTGCTCTTGATCCGCGCCGACAACAGCCATTCGCTGCAAAAACTAAAATCCATTTTCAATGAAAAAGTGCTGCTGGAAAACCGCAGGCTGAATCCTGCGGGAAATCTGGAATACGACACGGTGGAAGCAATTTTTGTCGTTTCCGGTATGGTCGGCGTTTTGGAGCAATGGCTGGCTGATGGGATGAAAATTTCTCGCGCTGAAATCGCCGCTATGCTGGATCGGATTTTGTGCAAGGTCAATATTCCGTCTGCGGTAATACAGCTATAGGAAAAAACAAATCGGAGGGGCAGTCGCATGATGCGACCTGCCCCTCCGATTTTGCGCTTAAACTGCTATTCTTGATTTTTCCCATAGTGAACCCGGCAGGCTTCTCTTAAAATATCTGCCAGCTCCTTGATCTCACGAACCCGCTCTGAGCCTTTAGGCCAGGCGAGAGCGAGATCATATGTTTCGATATCTTCATCAATCAGGAAAAAGCGATCCTTCTTCTCTCCGGCTTCCGGCTGATGGTAGATCGTAGAAATGTTACCTCTTTCAGCCAAAGAGAGAAGGTGTTGCGTACTGGAAAAATATCTCTTATCTCTGATGGCAACTCCATATTGTCGAATTGCTCTTTCGGCAATTTCCGTTGTGCGGCCGCCCTTCTCAACAATACCAAAGTTTTCTCCGTCCAGCGCCCGCAACGGGAGGATACGGTATTTCGTTCCTCGCTTCTTTCTGGCAAGCGCTTCACCCGCAGCACCTTTGCGCAGCCATATCCCGAATTTCTCACGGTACACGACCTGATGCTCCAAATGGGCATGGACAAGCGGGAGTCTCGTTACGATTACATCACAATCGCCTGCAAGCAACGCTTCCTCACGAAAAGCTGGCTGATCTACTTCCACAAAAGAGTATTCCAATTCGTGGTCAAGGCCGGACATGGCATCCAGCACAGCTTTCATGAATCGCGGAGAAACGCCGATCCGCAACGGTTGGCGCAGAGAGGCCGTGCTTTTCAAAAATTGATGATAAATGTCTACCATCTGCTGCGCAGCAGCGACAAACTCTATTCCCGTAGGCGTGAGGATCATGCTTTTTCCAGGGACTCTTTGAAACAATGTCGCGCCGATCTCCTTTTCAGCACGATGGATCATCTTGCTGAGGACAGGTTGCGTTACATATAGTTCCTCCGACGCCTTGGAAATACTTCCCATGCGATTGACTTCCAAAATGGCCTCAAGGTCTACGATTCTCATTGCCGCACTCACACCCTTGAATTTTTTTCATGTCCCTCCCTATTCTAAAGGAATTATCCAAAAAAGGCAAGTCCCTTTATAATGGTTTTGTACAAAATTTAACAGGAGGGATATTCGTGAGCATAAACCTTATCATCACACTGACGGTACTGACACTTGTTGTCATCGCCTTTTTCAGCGGAAAGTTGCCGCTGGGGCTGGTAGCTATGACCGCATCTGTTGTACTGTGCCTCACCGGAGTGCTGACCTTCAAGGAAACCTTTGCTTACTTTGCGGACAGCACGATCGTTCTGGTTTTCACCATGCTGATTCTTGGAGGCGCATTGACCAAAACCCGTTTTGGTCTGGTGTTGCAGAAAAAGCTGGTGGGATTTTCCGGGAACGGAAAGGGGAGTAAGTTAGTCGCATTCTACTTTCTCATCTGCTGTGTTCTGGTACAGCTTCTCGCACCTACGCCTCTCGTAATTATGATGATTCCGTTTCTGGCAACTATGGACCTCGACGGAAAAGTTTCCCCCTCGCAGCTCCTGTTCCCTGGCGTAGCAGTAGCGCACATGGCGCAGTGCGCTGTTCCGCTGGGAATTGGCCTCACGATCTATATTCAGTGCAACGGCTTCCTGGAAGCTGCGGGAGCCAAAGGCACCCTCGGCGTTTTTGATACGTTGAAGGTTGCTATCATTCCTCTTGTGATCTGTTTCCTCTACATGGTTTTTATCGGTTGGAAAACGTTCCCTAAAAAGGCTATCTCGGCATCCACAGATAAAAGCAGTCAGAAAGTGAAGATCGATGATTCTTGGTTTGTTTCGCCTGCGAAGGAAAAGCTGATCTACGCAGTTTTTATTGCCACCATGATCCTGCTGCTGGTAGGCCGTCTCATTACAGAGGCCTATTATGTTTTTCCTGTCGTTGCAGTGTTGATTCTCTGCTATGCAAAGGCTATCAATCTGGACGATATTAAACGGTTCGTGAACTTCGATATCATCTTTATGCTTGGTGGTATTCTTCCGCTGTCCACCGCCATGCAGAACACAGGTGCGGGCGAATTGCTCACCAATCTGGTAAATCGTCTGCTGGGAAGCAATCCTTCTGCATTGACTACGCTGATCGTTTTCCATTTTGCCGTGGCAATTCTGACCCAGTTTCTTTCCAATACTGCAACCTGGTTCGTGTTTGCACCGCTGGCCAGCATCGTTGCAATTAACAACGGCTTCAACCCCGAAGCGTTTGTAATTTCTACTACATTGGCGTCCTTTGGCGCCATGCTCACCCCGATGGCTTCCCCCTCCTGCGCAGTAGCCTATGGCGCAGGCGGATATACCATGAAGGACATTTTCAAGTCAATGTTCCCCGTATGGATCATTTATAACCTGTCATGTCTGGCGGCCTCGTGCCTATTTTTCCCGTTAAGCTGATACTCCAGGAGGTAAAAAATGAAGCAAACGATTGATTTTGGTTATGACCGCACCCGTATTTTCTTGGGGCAGGGCATTCCTTACGCTACGGTAAGTCTTATCAACGGCGGCGAACGAACGCTGTATCTCTCCTGCATGACCCCCAAAACGATCAATACATACGGAAAAACCATTTCCCAGCGTATGCCCTGTATCATCTGGGTCGCTGGCGGTGCCTGGTATGGCGGCGGCTGGCGGTGCAGTGAAATGCTGCCTGAGCTGGTAAGCCTTTGTGAAGCGGGATTCGTTGTTATAGCGGCACAGTACAGAGTGTTGGGCGAAGGCTATTTCCCCAGCCAGATTGAAGATGTGCTGACCTGTGTACGCTATGTTAAGACCCATGCTGAGGAGCTGCATATTGACCCGGAACGGATCGGGATGTTCGGCACCAGCGCCGGAGGCCATCTGACGCTCCTTGCAGCCAATAACGACGGGCGCTTTGATACGGAGGCCTATTCTTCAGTAGACAGCTCTATTAAGTGCGCTGCTGAAATGTATGGATTGTCTGATCTGCTTCTTTACCATAAACGTTGCCTGCAGGTCAAGGCGCTGGGGCTGATTCCGAAAGACCGGCAGAAACCCATTCCAGGTGTCTGCACGACAGATGGATTCAATCAATCCGCCATGTTGGGCTTTGTACCTACGGATGAACCGGAAAAGACGAAAGCGGCCAGCGCTCTTTACAGCATCGGCGACAAGACATGCCCCGTTCTCGTCCTCCACGGTGATAAAGACAAGCTGGTGCCGCATGAGCAGAGCGAGGTTTACTACAAGCGGATGACCGAGCTTGGAAAAGACATTACCTACTATGTCGTTAAGGGTGCCGGCCATAATACGGACGAGTTCTATCAGCCGGAAGTCAAGAAAATCCTTCTCGATTTCTTCCAGAAAAAATTATAAAAGAAAAGGGAGTATATCTCATGCAAATGTATATCGTACTTGCAATCACCGCGTTGATGATTGCGATGTTCCTTTCCAACAAATTACCGTTCGGCCTTGTGACCATGACCTGCTGCGTTTTGCTGGTCGTCACCGGAGTTACCGATATCTCCACCGCATTTAGCGGTTTTTCCAACAAAGTTGTTATCCTGCTTGCACCCACGATGGCGCTTAGTGCCGCTATCACAAAGACCAGCGTGGTTCCGGCTATCCGTGCAGCTTTGGGACGTTTCAAATCGAAAAACGGAATGCTCCTGATCCTGTTCTTCTACCTGATCGTCATCGCTTTTGTCCAGTTTATTCCCGCTACTGCCACATTTACCATTCTCATTGTTTTCTTTGCCGCAATGGACAGCGACGGCGAAATCACCCCGGCCCGTATGCTTTTGCCGATGCTTGAAATCTCCTGCATCTGGAAATTCCGTCTCCCCATCGGTATGGGTGCAACGACATTTGCGCAGATGAACGCAATGTGTGAGGGCATCTACACCGATGAAAACCGCCTGCTTCAGTTGATGGATGTTTTTAAGGTTGCACTTATTCCCACGGTCATACTTACGGTCTATTGCCTTTTCGCATGGAAACTGCTGCCTGCCGGTGGAACGCTCGAAGCGGGAAATACTGCGCAGGGCACCAACATGAAGCGTGAGCCTCTGCCTCGAAACAAGGAAATCCTCGTTTACGTCGTTTTTGTCGTTGTTATGATAACGTTGATGCTCAACGCCGTGCTGAAAGATTTTATCTACATCACCCCTGCCATCGGTGTGCTGATTCTGGTATTCGCTGGTGTGCTGAAAGTGCCTGAGACGGTCCACGCCATGATGAGCGACATCACATGGATGATTGCCGGTATGCTTGCTATTTCCGCCGCGCTCGGCAGCTCCGGCGCTGGTCAGATGATCGGCAACGCGCTCCTGCACGCTTTCGGCGATCACCCCAGTTCCTTTGTCGTCATGCTGGTATTTACGTTTACGGTCGTGTTCATGACGAATCTCATGTCCAACACGGCCACCATCACCATTCTGACGCCCGTGGCCGCTATGATTTGCGAAGCTGGTGGCTGGGATGTACGCGGCCTGCTGTGCGTCCTTGCAATCGGCTATACATTTGCAATCGCCTTCCCCTCTGGCGCAACCGAGACTGCAATCATTTATGCTGCGGGGAAATACAGCCCTGCGAAAATGCTGAAATTCACTCTGCCGTATTTGATCCTTGGCATTCTTTCGCTGGCATTCTCCGCCAATCTCATTTTCCCGCTGTATGGCTAACGGTGAGACCACATGGAAGAAAAACGTTTTTACTATGCGAAGCCGTCAAAAGACCGCTGCATGAATGACCTGAAGCATCCGTGGCGGCACCGCATCCCGGTATATCGTGCCGCTCCGCACGTGTGGAATGTTGGGCAGCAGGACGATGTTGCGGTTTATCTGCTGGACAGCGGGAACGGCCTGATCCTTATTGACACAGGGTTTGCCCAAACGCTATATCTTACGCTGGACGGCATCTGGCGTGCCGGGTTTGACCCGCGTGACATTCAAAAGATCCTTCTGAGCCATTGGCACTTTGACCACACGGCCGGAGTTGTTGCTCTGAAAGAACTTTCGGGGGCGGAGGTCTGGCTTTCTCGTGAGGACGAAATGCAGCATCAGAAGCACAAGAATATAAAGCTGCCTGAACCGATCCCCACTTTTGAGACAGACCACTTTTACGCGGACGATTCGCCCATCACACTGGGAAGGTTCACAATCCGCACCCAGCTTACCCCTGGTCATACGCCGGGCGTGACATCCTTTTTCTTTGAGGATAAGGATGAGACAAGCGGCGAGGTGTTCCAATGTGCTATGCACGGCGGTTTAGGCGTTACCGCAATGCGCCCGCCGCTGCTGTTAGGACGCTCAAAAGAGCCGATGCTCCGCTATGTCAGAGATTGTGAGACGCTTGCGGAACTGCCTGTGGATATCGTTCTTCCCAGTCATTTGAACCAGGGAAATATTCTCCCCAATCTGCCGGAGGACACGAATGATTACCGCACATTTATTGCCGGTTATGCGTGGCACGATATTCTGATCGACCGGGCCAAAAAGGTTAAGAGCTGGTACCCGAAACTCTTTGAAGAAACAGAAAGGACGTAATAGCAATGTTTGCACCGAAAGGTATTGTCGTGCCTGTCGTCACCCCTGTGACAAAAGATGGTGCTTTGGATGAACAGGCATACCGCAACCTGATTGACTACCTCGCCGAAAATGGTATTCAAGGCGTATTTCCCTTCGGCACGACCGGAGAATTTTATGCTTTTGACCTCGGTTTTTATGAAGAAGTGCTCCATATCACGAAGGATGCCGTGAAAGGGAGAATGGACATCTACGCAGGAGCCAATCACATCACCACCCAAGGCGCGATCCAGATCGCCCGCATGGTGGAGAATGTAGGCGGAATTGACGCGCTGAGTGTCTTGACCCCTATGTTTATCAGTCAGACACAGCAGGAGGTATATGGTTTCTACCGGGAAATTGCAGAAGAAACCAGCCTGCCTATCATCATCTATAACAATCGTCCCAAAACCAATGTCATGGTAGAGCCTGCAACGGTGGCGCGTCTGGCACAAATCGATAACATTGTCGGCGTCAAGGATTCTACAGGAGATATGACGAACACGGGAGAATATCTTCGTCTCACTCGCGGCATTGAGAACTTCCATGTGATGATGGGACGGGACACGCTCATTTATGCTGCTCTCTGCTATGGTGCGTCTGGTGCGATTGCGTCCTGTGCGAATGTTGCGCCCAGAATTGCCGTTGATATCTACGACAAATTCCAGGCTGGCGATGCAAAGGGAGCGCTGGAAGCTCAGTTTAAGTTCTCCGCACTTCGCGTTGCAACCAACATGGGAACATTCCCTGTCGTGCTGAAAGAAGCTCTGAAACTCATTGGATACGACTGCGGAGACTGTGTGAAACCTATAGAACCGCTTACAGACGCACAGCGTCAGACACTTCGCAACGTTCTTTCTGAAATGGGACTTCTGTAATTTTGAATGCGTAAATACATAGATGGCCCGGTCAGCAGATAGGATCGGGCAAGCAAGGAGGAATTTATAATGAAAATCGCTTTTATCGGACTTGGTATCAT
This sequence comes from Flexilinea sp., assembly GCA_963615825.1. GTDB lineage: Bacteria > Bacillota > Clostridia > Oscillospirales > Oscillospiraceae > HGM13006. The sequence goes on along the minus strand of CAVEIY010000256.1, from coordinate 3,767 downwards.
GGGAAAGCCTATGGCGAAGAATTTGTTGAAGGCCGGACACGAGCTGCGGGTCTATGCCCACCATCCCGAAGTCGCAGAAGAAATGCAGGCTGCTGGGGCTGTGGCCTGCTCCAGCGCAGTAGAAACCGTGGAAGGTGTGGAGCTTGTAATTACCATGCTCCCCAACAGTCCCCAGGTGAAGTCCGTTATGCTGGAAGATGATCGTCTTGTTGAACATATGCCGAAGAACGCAGCCTTTATTGACTGCTCCTCCATCAACCCCGTGGCATCCCGTGAGATTGCGGCAGCTCTGGCTGAAAAAGGCATTGAAATGTTGGATGCTCCTGTCTCCGGCGGCGAGCCGAAAGCTATCGACGGTACCCTGTCGTTTATGGTCGGCGGCAGCAAGACCCTGTTTGACCGCGTGAAGCCGGTGCTGGATGCTATGGGCTCGTCGGCAGTTCTCTGCGGCGATGTCGGCGCTGGAAATGTAACCAAACTCTGCAATCAGACCATCGTTGCCGTCAACATTGCTGCGCTGGCAGAGGCGTTGCAGATGGGACAGATGTGCGGCGTGGAGCCGGAGAAGATTTTTCAGGCAATCAAAGGTGGGCTGGCCGGGTCTACGGTGATGAACGCCAAAGCGCCCATGATGATGGATCAGAATTTCCAGCCAGGTTTCCGTATTGACCTGCACATCAAGGATTTGAACAATGTCGTTGATGCGGCAAAGGCAGTTGACGCGCCGATCCCTATGACACAGGCGGTACTTGAGATGATGAAGGTCCTGCACCACGACGGTGATGGAAGCTGCGACCATAGCGCACTGCTCAAATATTATCAGAAGCTCACCGGCGAAACATTGCATCACTAAACGTATATACACAGCAGTACCATTTAAGCAAAGCGGAGGATACCCATCATGAAACTGGTTTTTGCGCCCGATTCCTTCAAGGGCTCGCTCTCGGCAGATGAAATCTGCCAGATACTCACCTGTGCTGCCAAACGGATATTTCCAGAAGCGGAGACAGTTTCCCTTCCGGTGGCAGATGGCGGTGAGGGAACGGTAGATGCGCTTTTAATGGCCGTGGGCGGACAACGGCTGACCAGTATCGTCACCGGACCGTTGATGACCCCTGTTGAAGCAATCTGGGGTATCTTGCCAAATGGTACTGCTGTGATCGAGATGGCGCAGGCCAGCGGCCTATCCTTGGTTGCGAGGGAAAGACGTGATCCACGTTTCACAACCTCGCTTGGAGTCGGCGAGCTGATCGCCAAAGCGCTTCGGCACGGTGCCAGACATCTGGTTATCGGAATCGGCGGCAGTGCTACAAACGATGGCGGTATGGGTCTTCTTACTGCATTGGGCGCTGTTTTTACAGACCAGAACGGCGCTGTTCTCCCTCCTGTTGGATCGTCTCTGGGACAGGTTGCAGATGCGGATTTTTCTAACCTTCTGCCAGAGCTGCAGGAAGCCGAACTTACCGTGCTTTGTGATGTGACTAATCCGCTGCTGGGCGAAAATGGCGCAACCTATATCTACGGCCCTCAAAAGGGAGCATCACCAGAGATTTGCCGTGAATTAGAAGCGGGCATGACGCAATATGCAAGCGTCCTTTCCAACAAAGTGGGACGAGACATAGCCGCATTTTCCGGCGCGGGTGCAGCAGGCGGACTCGGTGCTGCACTCGGTGGCATCCTTGGTGCTGCTATATGCCCAGGCATAGACACGGTACTGAAATTGGCGGACTTTGACGGAAAGCTGGAAGGTGCCAGTCTGGTTATTACCGGTGAAGGACGGATGGATAGCCAAAGCATTCGTTACGGCAAGGTTCCAGTAGGCGTCGCAAAGCGTTGCGCCCTGCGCGGAGTTCCGGTAGCAGCTATCGTAGGTGGCATCGGTGATGGTGCAGAAGGCTTTTTTGATATTTGCGAGAGCGTTGTTCTACCGACTGCACCGGGACCGATTCATCTGGAACAAGCAATCTCTAACGCCCGCATACTATATGATGCAGCCGCGGATCGTCTTTTCCGTGCGATTCGCATCGGTATGAGTATTGCCGCTCAGAAATAAATTGGCCTATACAAACAGGAGGAAGCATTTATGATTCCAGTAGTCGTTAAAATGGACGTGTATCCCGTTGCGGGACACGACAGCATGGAATTAAATCTTTCGGGGGCGCATGCTCCCTTTTTCACAAGAAATGTTGTGGTGTTGGAGGATTCCACCGGCGAACTCGGCGTTGGAGAAGTCCCCGGCGGAGAAAAGATTACCAATGCGCTTAATCAGATCATTCCGCTCGTTCTTGGGACGAAAATCTCTGACTACAAGGCTACCCTGAATAACATCCGTTCATGGCTGGACAAGCATATCACGGATGATGTACGAGGACAGCAGACATTTGATTTGCGTACTGGGGTTCATGTGGTCACGGCAGTAGAAGCGCCGCTGCTGGACCTGCTTGGGAAGTATCTGGAGGTTCCCGCCGCTGCACTTATGGGAGACGGGGTCCAGCGGGACAAAGTCCGCTTCCTTTCCTATCTTTTCTACATTGGCGACCGTAAAAAAACGAATCTCCCGTACCTTTCAGAGGAAGAAAGCGACTGTGCATGGTATCGTCTGCGTCATGAAGAAGCAATGACGCCGGAAGCAATCGTCGCTTTAGCAGAAGCAACCGCAGAGAAGTATGGTTTTCGTGATTTTAAACTAAAGGGCGGCGTTCTCCCACCGAAGGAGGAACTGAAAGCTGTTCAGGCACTCAAACGGGCATTTCCTGATGCACGGATCGATCTTGACCCCAATGGAGCATGGAGCCTGAAAGAAGCGTTGGAAATCGCACCTGAGTTAAAAGAGGTGCTGGCATACTGCGAGGACCCCTGCGGTGCAGAGAACGGTTTTTCCGGCAGAGAGGTTATGGCAGAGTTCCGAAAGGCGACTATGATGCCCACGGCCACCAATATGATTAACACCGATTGGCGGCAGATGAGCCATTGTATCGCACTCCAAAGCGTTGACATTCCGCTGGCCGATCCGCACTTCTGGACAATGAACGGTTCTGTTCGTGTCGGACAGCTATGCAACGACTTTGGCCTCATGTGGGGCTGCCATTCCAATAACCACTTTGATATTTCGCTCGCTATGGTCGTGCAGTGTGCGGCTGCAATTCCTGGCAGAATGAACGGAATTGACACCCATTGGATTTGGCAGGAAGGTATCGAACGGCTGACAAAGGAGCCGCTTCAAATTATCGATGGGTGCATCGCACTGCCGGAAAAGCCGGGACTCGGTATTGACGTCGATCTGGATCAAATCAAAAAGGCGAATACACTTTATGTTGAAAACCATCTGGGTGCCAGAAATGATGCAATCGGGATGCAGTTTCTCATTCCCGACTGGAAGTTTGATCCCAAGAGGCCGTGCATGGTGCGGTAAATCATAAGCAAGGAAGGCCACGAGAAATTTGAAAGTTTCTCGTGGCCTTTTATTCTATAGAAACAGGCCGGAGAATAGTTCTCCGGCCTGTTTCTATAGAATTATATTGGCTAATACATTGAACTGTGTAGACATATTCCGAATAGAAGGTGAACCGTAGAATGTAATAGGGTGATTGAATATGTCTAAACAAGCAAAGAGAGAAAAGCGGCCCGTTGCGAAAATCGACTTCATGCCGTATGGCGCAAGGATCAAAGCTGAGCGCATGAAGCTAAAAGAATCCCGCAATAAAGTCGGAAGTGAAATGTTCCTATCGCCGCGCTATATTGCCAACATTGAGAACAAAGGCCAGCAT
>CAVEIY010000255.1:0-14215 GCA_963615825.1 Flexilinea sp. | reverse complement strand
GTTGCGAAACGTTTCGCTACTGTTGTATTGTGGGGTGTCAGGATGACAAGTGCAGAGTTGAAACACCAGATGAAGCTACAGGAGTGGGCGGCACAAATCCAGAATTGCCGCAGCAGTGGCCTGCCAGTGCGGGTGTGGTGCAGACAAGAAGGAATCAACGCATCCACCTATTACCGCTGGGAACGGGAACTGTTAACTGCTGCTAAACCAGTGCCGTGCTCAAGTGTGCCAGCCGTGACCTTTGCGGAGCTGCCGGCACCAAAGGAAGTGTCCCGCAACGTTGCGGAACGTACCGCAACACTGCATATCGGCAGTGCCAGTCTGGACATTTACTCGGGATGCAATGCGGAACAGCTGAAAATGCTGGTGGAGCTTCTGCGCTTATGCTGAACGATTTCACTGGTGCAGATAAAGTCTACATTGCCTGTGGCTACACAGATTTGCGTAAAGGAATAGATGGTCTGGCGCGGCTCGTCCAGCAGCAGTTTAAACTGGATCCGTTTACCAACACGTTATTTCTGTTCTGCGGACGACGTCGAGACCGTATCAAGGGCTTGTACTGGGAAAAGGATGGCTTCATCCTGCTGTACAAACGACTGGAGCAAGGTGCGTATCAATGGCCGCGCTCAGAATCTGAGGTGAAGACTTTAACGCCGCAGCAGTACCGTTGGCTTATGGAAGGACTGAAAATCGAGCAGCCGAAAGCCCACCGTCCGGTAACAGGATTGAGCGCAGTCTGAGCAAGGAAGAATGTCCCAAAACCGTTGAAAATACTGGTTTTTCTCTCTGCTTTGTGGTATAATTTTCTCATGGAAAACAGAGAAATGCAGACAAGCAACACGGAAGAAATGGTGACCATTTCCCGTGCGGAATATGAGCGGTTGCAGCAGGAAAATGCGCAGTTGGAAGCAAAGAGCGCTAAGTTGGAAGAGACACATGCAAGACTGGAAGAAAAGTTTGCCGCCCTCGAGCAGGAACAGGCGCAGGTCATTACCAGCCTTACGCTGCAAAACGAATGGCTGCTGGAGCAACTGAAGTTGTCCAAGAAAAAGCTGTTTGGCCGTTCCTCAGAGCAGGCGGAGCAGATGGTCATGGACCAGCTGAGCCTGACCTACAACGAGTTGGAAGCCTATGCTTTCGGCACCAAAGCCGCCACAGAGAAGCAGATTGCTGTGAAGGCACACGAGCGCAAACGGCAGTCCGGCAATGTGCTGGATGTCGTTCCTGACGGAACTCGCACCGAGGTGGTGGAGCACCGCCTGCCGGAGAACGAACTGACTTGTTCTGCCTGTGGCAGCAAGTTGGTGGAGATTGGCAAAGAGGTTCGCCGAACACTGCAGATGAAACCGGCAGAGTTCTGGGTTCGTGAGGACGTGTACTACACCTATGCCTGCAAGAACTGTGAGCAGGAGACCGGCGAAGCCAACATTGTGAAGGCGGCGAAAGAACCTGCACTGCTGCCCGGAAGCTTTGCCTCTGCGGAGACGGTGGCTTATCTGGCAACGCAGAAATTTGTTATGTACTCGCCGCTGTACCGTCTGGAACAGGACTTTGGACGCCAGGGGCTGAAGTTGTCCCGACAGACGATGGCCAACTGGCTGCTGAACATCTCGGAGAAATGGCTGCAGCCGGTCTATGGTACGCTGCACGAGCAGCTTTGCAGAGAGTCTGTGCTGCACGCGGATGAGACAACGCTGCAGGTTCTGAAAGAACCTGGACGTACAGCTACCAGCAAGTCCTATATGTGGCTGTACCGTACTAGCGGCTGCGCGAAACAGGCTATTGTGCTGTATGAGTACCAACCGACAAGAAAGTCGGAACACGCAGAGACTTTCCTGCGAGGATTCAGCGGATGGCTGCACGCAGATGGATACCAGGGATACCACAAGCTGCCGGGTAACATCCGCGTGGTGGGCTGTTGGGCACATGCAAGGCGAAAATTTGATGAGGCGCTGAGTGCGTTACCTCAGGAAAAGAGAGAAGGTTCTCCTGCGGCTGCAGGCGAATGCTATTGCTCCCGACTTTTTAAGCTGGAGCAGGCGTTTGCAGAGTTGACGCCGGAGGAACGGTATGAAAAGCGGCTGGAGCAGGAGAAGCCTGTTTTAGACGCGCTGTTGTCATGGGCAAATGAGATGAAGGGGAAAACGACACCGAAGTCTACGCTGGGAAAGGCCATTCACTATCTGTTGGAGCAATGGCCGTACCTGACAAGGTATCTGGAAGATGGTCGTCTAGAACTGAGCAACAACCGCGCCGAGCGCAGCATTAAGCCGTTTGTGATGGGCAGGAAGAACTGGCTGTTTGCCAATACAGCCGGTGGCGCGCAGGCCAGCGCCGTGATCTACAGTTTGATTGAAACGGCGAAGGGACACGGCTTGGATCCGTACCAATACCTGCTTTGGGTTCTGCGAAATGCGCCGGGCCTGAGCGAAACAGATGAAGCGTGGTCTGAAAAGCTACTGCCTGCAAATGCTCCGAAAGAATGCTATATGCCGCAATAACAGAAGGCCGCCATCTTGGTGAGCAGTAGCTCTCTTTGAGATGGCGGCCTTTTATTCGTGGCTATGTTTTACGCTTACGTATAATGGGGTATAGTTCGCTTTTGGCTCCCGCCTTCTTTGCAACTGATATACTGACGATGCACTATTGTTTATAAATTACTCGGTAATATTTTTAGATCATCGCCTTATAGAACCTGTGGCTATTTAAGAGTCCCTGGTCACTGTAGTCGCAAAATATCAGTTTTTGCATTATAACTGAACAGCAATATCGTAGTCATCCTCATATGCCTGAATCCCACAAGCCTTGTTGATAAACTTCTGAGGGTCCTCCGCAAAATCATCCCATGTAACATAAGTAATATAGCTGGAATCGCCATGATAAATAGTGGTGCCTTTGCTGCCACATTGTTCTGAGTTTGGAGTCTTAATATTAAATGTGTTTTTTCTTAATATCTCGAACAGCCATCCAGTATTGTACATTGTGCAATTCGAGTTGCATAAGGAGCATTTATTCCAAAAATATGAATAACTACCATTCCGATCCGGAAGTACAACAGCCAGCATAGCATTAGTACCACTTGTGATTGACTGACCCTTACTATTCGTCCGCGACTGCTTACGGAGTGAGTAGGATATTTCCTGCGGAATCCATTGATACTTTTGTTGCAAATTTGTGTTCTGCATATTTGGCGAAAGCATCACTATTGTTACTGTGCTGTCGTAAATACGCGCATATAGTTTATCCCGAATAGTGGAGTCACTCAACTGAGATAAATCCTCGCCGTCGCTCTCTCCCTTATAGATGTGATCAGAATTATTTCTGAAGTAATTCTCAAGAAGATCAACATATGATCTAACTGTGTCTTCCTGCCTATACAGCGAGTTTAAATTTGTGAATTGCTTAACGTCAGTATCTGCATATTTGTATGAGATGAAAATCTTTCTACCCAATCAACTTCCTCCTTTATCTTATGGCTGAGGCGGTTGCTAACCGCATATCAGCCAGATGAAAACCGCAATAATAGCAACAATACATACGAGGTAAAATAACCACTCCGTGACGGAAAACAGGCACTTAATGAATGCGGTCTTTTTCCCTGTCACCTTACTGATATCCATATCGAATAGTGCTGCCCTGTGCGCCGTTACTAGCGTATATAACTCTCTATATTTGCGTTCTTTTTGGAGATAAAACGAGTCAAGAAACCAGAATGCTATGATCGGCGCAATGGCGACAAGCGCAAATTTCCGCTCCGTTCCTGCTGTTGAAAATGCGCAAATTGCCACTACCAGCGTCATTGTCCATCCCTTGAGTGCAAAGGAATTCTGTCCCATACGCTCTATGACGGACTCAATCATTTCCAGATGCTTCATTTCTTTTTCTGTGTAGTCTTCTTGTTGTGGCATTTGTTTCTCCTTCAATCAGAGATGCTGTAAACACTCTTGTTCTTCAGAATAAACGAGAGCTGGATTTTGGTATCTTTCCCTGCATCTTTTCCGCCGGTGACATGAACGGCAATGTAAGCGTTTTCCCCTTCTGTTGTCACATTTGTCACTGTCCCCACAAAGCCATCTTTTCGGCGGATGATTTTTCCTACGTAGTTGGAATACACAGACATGCCCGATTTTTCATTTTCATCATTCGTGGTATATGCAGCGGAGCTTTCCTTCTTTGGAATCTTTGCCTCTTCTGCCAGCTTGATCAGTTCTCGTACCTCAGCGAAATGCGTTTGCGTAAACCAGAGCTCATCGTCATCGTCAATGGCGATCGCCACATAATCTCCGCTTTCGATATCCGTGTCTTTCATCGTAAGAAATGCTCTGCGGACGGACTCCATGATATCCTTGTTTGATCGCATGCGACGATAAACTGCGGCACAGTTAGGGCAAAGGCAAAGATTTATAGGATCCAATTCCGTCTCCGGTTTCAGGAATATCTCCGTTGACTCGAACGAGGAACAGGTTTCATGGCAAAGCTGACAGGCAAATTTGAATCGGTTATTTCCTTCGTGCCTGTACATATTCGACAGGTATGCCTTTGCTTCTCTCGGGTGATTACTAACACGTATGCTCCGGATTTTCTCTTCATAGCGTACTGGATCAGCATAGATGAGCATCTCTGCTGCGTGCTTTCGCAGCGCATCCCAACTGCGTACATGAAGAGTTGGAAACGGGAGCGACGCGTCTTCTTCGACACTCTCATAATTGTCTGACGATCCATATCGCTCATTTAGATCGGCAGTAGAGATACCGTAGCGCTGACGCAGCTCGCTCTCGAAATATGCTTCCAGCTTTTCCTGCGGGATAGTCTTCTTCAGTTCATCCACTTCGTCAGCATCGGTTTTCTTAAATCCTATGAGCTTGAAAACAACAGAATCCGGTCTTATTTTTCCGTAAATGGATGTGCTGATATCGTGCTTGGAAATCGCTTTTGGCGAAACGAGCTCACCGGATTCGGTATACAGCCATTTCCCATCCCATCCCCAGATTCGCTCACCACGTAGAATATGGATCATCTCGCACGGCTCATTCTCCTTGTTCGGGACAGTGCTGCCGCCAATATGCACAAGCCCGCAAAGCCTACTTTCGTTGACGGTTAATACCTTCATGATCGCCTGCGATTTCAGTATCGAATCTTCAGCCGAGGGATGCGCCGATATGTACTTGAGAACATCCTTTAACGCATCCGTTGAGAATTTCCAACGGAAATCTCCGGTTGTCCACCATTCCGGCTGTTTCCCGCGAGACCCTGTTTCGTAGGTGCCCGATACGGTGTTATCTCCGATCGTGATGGAATTACGCACGCCGAGCGCCAACAGCATCGGCGTTTCAATACCATGGTTGTTGTAAAAATCTACATCGACGAAAAACACGTTTTGTCCAAGGTTCCTATAGTAGCTTTCTACGTTAATCCCTTCCGTGCTGATCGGGAGAAAAATCCTGAAGGCGTAGCATCTGCGCATTTTCCCGTCGGTGCATCTGAGGGCAAGGAGCTCTCGAATGATCCGATTTACTTCATCTTCGTATTCTTCACGTTTTGAATATTTGAAAAGCGCCTTAATGTCTTCGATATGCTGATCCTCATCGTAGATGTGCCCGCTCTCATAGCGCTTCTTTATGTCTTTGATCAGGAACTCATATTCGTTTGGTTTCTGCATCTGAAGGATGTCGTCAAAGAAATGGCGGCATCTTTCGTACAGCGTTGCATCCACAAAATTGATGTCTGCGCTGCGGATTTTGGGGGACGGAAGGAAAACATTGGGTATAAAAGTTTTTCCTTCGCGTCGATACGGCGCGACGAACGTACCGGCGGACGTTTTCACTATATTGGCAGTGGCCATATTCGCTTCGTTTCTTGATTTTGAAAATGCACCGGGTATATTTTCAAAAATAGCGTATAGCTCAACAAGCCAATCATCGGATTGTGCCGGGAGGAACTTAGGATTCGACGCAAAGTACGTTCTGAGATCCTCCGGCCTGACAACCGGCACGCTGAGCTCGCCCGTCATATAATCAAGCACGTGCTTGTACTCTCTGTTTGTTTCCGTAAGAAATGTCGGTAGCCAGCAGTATTGGTGTCCGTCGTTTACCAGCTGAGTTAGCAGCTCATCGGAAAAGACTGACGCCAGTCTTTCCTGTCTTGCGATCTTTGCATATTTCGGATGAACATACTTGCCAGCCTTTGTAGGAATAACGGCGGTGCTTCGGAACAAATCCCGGACTGTTTCGTAAAGCGGGAGGAAGAGGCCGAACGTATCAAATCTGTCTTCGTCTATGGGCAGTGCCTTAACGAAGCTCATGTTCAGCCGTCCGTCTGCCTTCATTTCGAGAATGCTTTCCCGAAGCAGGATTGCCGTTTCTTTTGCCAGATAAACATTATCGGCATCATCCGACGGAATGCTGCTGCGGTTAGGCGTAGTACGGAACGGCCCCTGCACGATGAAATCCAGCTTGCTCTCTGTCTCGGTCGGGAAATACACAGAAACGTAGGGATTAGGGGCTTTGACACACTGATATACGCTGTTTTCCTCTTTGATGGGGAAAGCGATGTCCACTGTCCTGAGCGGATACCTTTCCAGTTCGCGGGAAAACTTCAGATAGGAAATCATCTCCGCATTATCCGGATCGCTCTTTTCTTTTTCCGAAACACCAAGGGCTGAGACCAGCGAGCAGTGGTCGTTAATCATTTGCTTCTCCAGCAGATATTCGCCTGTTATGGGCTCATCCTCTGTCTCGATCTGATACTCGATCAATTCAAGGTGGTTCATGAAGAGAAGCGTCGTGATGCCGAGATTCTGCAGTTTCCTCGCAAGCGTGTCCACGAGCATGGGCAGAGTTTTGAATCCCGAATAGGTGTGCCCCACCGCAAAAGGAAACACAAAACGAGTGGTATAAGTCCTCGGCATTTCCTCCGCCGGGATATCTTCCGGTCTCGTGAAATCTTTAATTTCCACAGCGAAGGGAACAGCATCGCCGACCATTGCCCCTTTGTAATGAGCCGGTTCACTATACAGCCGAACTGTGTCACAGATGCCGAAAACCGATTTAAATCCAACGCCGAATTCGCCAATCTGATTCAGATTATTTACCTTATCAGATTTTCCGATATCACAGAGTCCCTGAAGGTTTGCAGATGTAAACGGCTTTCCGTCATGCAATACTTCCAGCCGATCTGAGTGCTGAATAAATTGAATACTTGTGGCTTCCGCGTCTTCTGCGTTCTGCAGAAGTTCGTACACAAAATGTGACTTATCCGTATAAAGCTGAATAATGCGCTCCAGCGCTCGGCGCAGCATGCCGTCTTTATCCTGCGCTGTTCTGACTCTGTCGGCGATATTACTCATGATGAAACCCTCTTTATTTCGATGATCCCATTTGCAATCAAAGACGTGTGAATGTCCGCACGCATTGCACGGTCATTAATCTCGTCAACTTTTAACTGGTACTTTTCCGTAGCAGTGCTAAGCTCGCTCTGGTACATCCTGCGAATCTTTTCATCGAATGCGTCACGTATTTTCTGCTCCAGCGTTCTCTTCCGGTTTCTGTAGTTGCTGCTGATGCTCTCCAGCTTATAGTTTGCAGTGCTCTGGATACCGGCGAGATACGTCTCTTTTTCCCGCTGCCATAGAGCGATGTGCATACCTTCCAAGCCAGCCCACGTGCCCTTGTCAACAGTAATGCTGGTTGTGGAAGTATCCGCGTCCTGCAGGATATCCGTGAGCTCTGCCGCCAGCAGTTCGTTCTCGCAAATCGGCACGACGCGGAACATCGGGTTCAGCCCGACATAGCTCCACGCGTAAATAGAGAACGGATATGTACCCTCCGGCAATTCTTCGGAATAGTATTCCAAATGGATATACGACACCTGACTGGTGGCGTAGTATTTGGCTGCCTGCTTAACCAGCGGGTGCATCGGGGTAATGAAGAACGCCCGCCGTTCTTTCGACGCAGTCTCCGACGTAAATGTCAGCCGGTGCATTGGCTCGGAGCCCTTCAGGTAATTTTCCCATCTGCGCTTCAGCGCCGATTTGATATTTGACAGCCTGCGGAAATCCTCCAGCAGCGTCAAGCGGGCTTCACGGCTCAGGCGGATCTGCTTGAGTTCTGACGTGCCGATGATGTACTGACCTTCGCCGAGCCGGTCTCTCAGATAGCGTTCCACAAGACGTTGAATGCTGTTCGGAGAAATCCAAGGGCTTTCTGCGTCTTTGATCTCCTTTGCTGCAGTATAGTTCGAGAGATCGAAACCGAACAGCGCCCGCTCTTCATCTTCCAGCTTGCTGAGTTCCTGCATTCGGCGGATCTCGTTATCTGCCATCTGCTCCAGCTTGCGACGTCGCTCTTCATCGGTCAAAGCGGTATTCACAGCGATCTGCTCGATCTGCGCACCGATTGCGCCGAGTACTTCTTCGCATTCGCCGATGCTGCGCTCAAAAACGCCAATGCGCATCAGGCAACGGGAGTAGATGTCCGCGTCCACGGTGTCCGCCGTGATGATGTTATAAATGTTGACTGCTTCGCTCTTTTGACCGCGACGGTCGATTCGGCCAATGCGCTGCTCGATCCGCATCGGATTCCACGGCAGATCATAGTTGATCATTGTATCGCAGAACTGATAGTCCAGACCTTCTGAGCCCACTTCAGTGAAAAGCAGCATGTCCAGCGCGTCTGGGTTGCTTTTGTCCAGTTCAAAGCGTTCACGCAATGCGCGTCGGTCATCATCCTTAACACTGCCGTTGATCTGCGCGACGCGATAATTGCGGCTGCGCAGCTTCTTTTCCAAATAGGCAAGCGTATGCCGGAACGAGCTGAAGAGGATGATCTTGTTATTATCCAGCTTCTGCTTTTCGTCGATCACCGTGCAGATGCTGTCAAACTTCGGGTCGTCTTCCGGCAGCAGATCAGCGAGCTCCAGCACATGATGCGCCAGTGCCATCAATATTGACGTGTCTTTTCCGTCCAGATCGTACTCATCCATATCCACATTGGGGTCTTCAACCATCTGGTCAAACCGCCGAGTGATCAGATCACGGATGTGTGGAGCGAGCCCAAAGATGCAGCTTGCTGCCTGACGGCGGATCGTGCTCATCATGAAGGGGATGCAGCGCACATTGTGGAGCTTGGAGAGCGCTTCGTACTCAAATCTCAGCAGTTCGTTATGCAGGTCGTACTGCTGCGGGGTGAAGCTGGTTTCAACCGTGTAAGACCGACGGATGCAGAAATCCTGAATGTCCTTCCTGCGCGTCCGGTTCAGCATGGTGTTAAAACTATGCAGGGATTCCACGTCGGATACAAGCTTTACACGCTCTTCACGTGTGATCTGCGGTTTTGCCAAACGTTCCAAGACATCCGCATAGAGCGGATTTTTGGCTATAACATTTTCACCCCACTGAGTTGATTTGATATTCTGCAGCTCGGCAACGGCAACTTCCTGCCATCCTTCGCCCGCTCCGCGTATTGCGTGTGAGCACTTATAAATGAACTCATTGGGACGGGACATCATGCGGAATACGTCTTTATCCATAATGACATCCGGTCGTAGAAGGTTCATGAGAGTAAAGAGATCATCATCGCTGGTCTGCAGCGGTGTGGCAGTCAGCATGATGACCGCGTCCGCGTGCTCGCAGAAGTACCGGACACACTTATATGCGTATGCCTTGTCTTTGTCCAGACTGCCGTTGCGTATATGGTGCGCTTCGTCGATGATCACGAGATCAAAATGCGGCGCGGGATCGAGATCCAGAAGCCCGTACTGCCGTCCTCTGCGATGCTCCTCGCCCTCATAGACACGACTGTCCAAGATGGAATACGGAATAATAGCCTTGTTATAACGAACCGGCCATTCTTCGTCCCGGTGCGTATCGGATATTGCCTGACGCAGGATCGATCCATCCAATGGGATGAAATCCTCATCGAAGCGCTTCATTTCCAGCTCCCATTTCCGCTCTGCCACCAGCGGCTTCGGGCAGATGATCAGGATATTGTCCAGCTCGCTTCTGGCCTCCAGTTCTTTCACGATCAGACCGGCCTCGATCGTTTTACCGACGCCGACGCTGTCCGCAATCAGAATCTTCGGCTCATCCGATTTAATGAGTTTCAGGGCAGGACGGAACTGGTACGGCACGAAATCGATTCTTGCCGCGTTCAGAGAATACAAATTGCCTGCCGAAGGGTTGTTGATTTCGTATGCCGTCAGGTTGCTTTGCAGTGTGCTCAAATCTACCCAACTGTAGGATTGCGCGGAATCGATCTTCTGGATCTGGCCTTCATAGAAGGTTTTGATTTCGCCGTCGACGAACACTTTGTATCGCTTGGTACCGCCGACATCCGCGACGGAGAACACCATACCTTTGGTGTTTGGATCTCCGGTGAGATAGACGCGATCCTTTTCCTGAATGTCGCCCGCGCTTGCCTGCACCGGTTCCGGCGCTTTCATTTTGACCAGCTCTGTTTCAAAGACGGCGGAGAAATCGGCATTCTCAACTTCGCGCCGGAAATCTTCGATACCCTGCGTGTATTTGTTGGTTACCATCACGTCCTCGAAGAAAGCCAGAATGGTATCGAGATCTCGCAGAACGATATCCTTGTCGGCGATGGCACCGGCAAGATGCGCCCAGTTGTTGCGCACCTTCATCATGTCCCGGACGCATTGACGATCGCGGGTTGGAAGATAGGCAAACGAACGCATGTCGTACCATGATTTATCGGCAACGCGAAGCATGGCTGCAAGATCAAGATCCTCCAGCTTCGAGTAACCGTTTTCTGTGGCGTATTGTTTTTGAGCGAATGACAGGTTGTCTATCACGCATACCTGCCACCAATCCTCGCCCACACGGGGCAGCATTTTTGCGAGCCATGCGTACAACTCCTTAGTCGCTGCGCGCAAATACTCATGCATCTTGCTGACAATGGCTTGTTCGTTCATACGCTTTTCTTCCTTTTATCTGTTATTGAAAGAAACCTTCGCTCTCGAAAATATGATTCAGCTCATCGTTGCTGGCACAGCGGGAAACCTTGTCACGAATGGAGCTCTTGGACATATCCAGCCGGAATGCCCGCTCTCTGCCGACAGAGTCGCGCTGCATCCGAATGAGCTGGATTCTGCCGACGCCAGGGTTCTGCCGCGCGTATTCGGCGAAGCCTTTTGCTTTGCCAAGGTTATCCTGTCGTGTCGGGTCGTGCGGCTCCAGAATGTCCACAACGTAGTCCGAGCCATCGCGGCGAATAATCAGGAAATCGGGGTATGTCGGCTTCTTTTCGCCGTCGATCTCATACGGAATGCACAACGCCCACGATCCTCTTGACGGATTTCGGAGCCAGCAAACAAAATCTTCGTGCTGTTCCTCTTCCGCGATGACCTTGCGCTCCCAGCCATTCAGATTGATGAGTGCGGTGCCGGAATCGTCTACGAACAGATGGTTCCTATAGAGGACGCCTTCCATTTCATGCGGAACGCGAATGGTCTCCGGCAGGCGGAAGTTATGCTTACTGATGATATCGCCGTCTGAAACGATATCATCATACTTCTTCTTGAATTTCTCCGGCAGGGAAACCGTGCGTCGGCGGTTCACGTCGTTCAGATCATGGAACTTCCGCTGCGCGTAGTCGTTCAGCGCGTTCATGCAGTCTGCGTTCGCCGCGAAGATGATGACATGAATCTTCAGCGTCAATACCTCGTCCTCATCGTAGTAGTGATTGACGTATGCGTTGCCGACGCCTTCGTTGCCGAGGTGAGCTTCTGCCAGACGGAACTGACGTTCAATATCCGTGTCCGTGGTGGAAAGGAGATCGTGGATCGCATAATCGTCGATCGACCGGCCAAACACGTCAAAGATTTGCGCACTCAGTTTGAACTGCAGCACCTGTCCGGCAAGAACGTCATACATGCCCTGCTGTTTAAGCAATGTGATATGCGCATGAATCATTTCGACGATATCAGAGATGACCGTCTCCTTTGCATCCAAATCAATGTACGTTCTCGTCAAAAAGCCAGCCAGAGCATACATAGACTTCATGTAATCCGTAATACGAACTCTGCGCACGTCATATGTCAAAAGTCCTGCGTCGTTAATGGACTTCACCACAGCTTCGCGGTCGATATCCGGGATAATCGGCTGCTGCGCTACAGGCGTAGGAGGCGTCGGCTCTGCTGCAACTGGCTGTGCCGCCGGAGTTGCCTGCGCCGGATTGGCCTGCGCTGCAGGTTGCGTCGGCACTTCAGATGATATCGATCTCTGAGGCTCAGACTGCACCGGCTCCGCCAGAACTTCTCTGCCGGACGGCTGTACCAAGGAAATATCACCGTTGCTGAGCGTGTCAAACATCGACAGCTGGTCTGGATTTTCATTGCGCTCTCTGCCGGGCTGGCGCGGTTGCGTCTGATAAGTCGGCCGCAGGCTCAGCGTATCATAGTTGCCACGTCCCATTTCCTCTGCTTCGACATCCGTGGGAATGGTCGCGCCTTCTTCGTCCTGCAACGCCTTTACCACATCATAGACGGTCGCCTCATTAAACTGCGGCAGATACAGATGCACATCGTTGAGTGTCTCGTCCACATTGATGTGCTGCTGAGTTGGCGTGCGCACCATTCTGCCCAGAAGCTGCGCAATATAGGTGTGATCCACCGCGCGGCGGAAGGACATCATAACCTCCGCTCTGGGGCAGTCCCATCCTGTGGTCAGCGTCTCCTTGAAGAAAACAACCTTGATGCGCTTGTCGTCGGCAATGCGGCTCGGCTCGCAGTACGGCACATCCAGACCGCCGATCTGAATCGTCGGTGTACCCTCGCCGAAGGCGTGGACGACCTGCCCCTCCAAGAACCTGTCGCCCATCCGTTCCTCTATGATGCGAAGGCATTCATTCAAATCAGTGGCGGAGATTTGGTTTCCGCTGCCGTTTTGCACTTGGATCACAAGAATGGGATTTACCTGTCCGTAGTGCTGCTCGTAGCAATACTGATACCAGTGCTGACATTTCTGCTGCCACTCATCCGTGGCCGCCTGTAGCACTGCCATATCATTTCCGCTGTGCTCGGGGTAGGTGATGATGATCCGATCCTTCAAAAGTCCAGATGCACGCACCTCGTCCGCCGTCGTCCTGACATAATGCGTGGTAGACTGGATGCCCTCTGCCAAGCGGTTGAAGCGCTGCGGCGTAGCCGTCATGCCGATGACCACTGGCATAGGCGGCAGCCGATCCTCCTCGGAGCCCTTCAGGAACTTCTGCATGATGGTGGTGTTTTTTGTAAGATCCCTTACACCCTGCGCACCGCGATGGGCTTCGTCAATGATGAAGTACAGCCGGTCGCCCTTCTCTCGCACGGTGTTTGACAGCGTCTCCCAGATGGTGTACTGCCGTCCGTCGGAATGCTTTGTCAGGTTGCTGGATTTGGAGAGCTTCTGCGTGTTCAAAAAGTAGATGTGCCCATCCTCCAGCGTCTCCATATCAAAGGCGTCGTCGCTGATGACAACGCACTGATTCAGCCGGATCTTGTCCGCCTTCAGGTCGATTTTTAACCGCGACTGCTCATTGAGCTGCGGGGAATCGGACAGCCAAATGAAAATGGCCTCCGACTGCTCGGGGTACAGCTCATCTCCGTAATAAATATCCTCGATCAGCGCTGACATAACAATGGTCTTACCGGCTCCCGTGGGCGCAGTGTAGGACACCACCTGCGGCGTGTGCGTGCTCCGATAGTTGCCCAGCGCAGTCGCAGCGCTTTGGTGCAGTCGGGCAAGCGCCGTTTTCTGGAACGGGAATAATTCAATTTTCATGTTCGCTTACCTCCTGACCGCGTTGATGCGGAAATTGTCGAGATAATCTCTGTAGAGCTGGTAGCTTTCCTTGACATCCAGTCCGGAGATCATGTCCCTGTAGCCGCTGTCGGAGTCCGTCACGATGAACACCGTTTCGATCTCCGGATGTTCGTCCAGCTTTTCCGAGAATGCCATGTACGCCTTCTCGTCCACAAGCACGGCCATCCTGTTTTCCGGCAGGATGAGCATCTCCGGCACAGTCTCGCCGAGGTCGGGGCATGCGCCATGTGCGCCCGCCTTCATCCACAGCGTCGGCAGCATCTCCTTGAACTGTCTGCCAAGCGCCACAGCGTTTTTATCAAAGAAGCCCAGCTTGAAGAAGGCAGCGTTAGCCTTGAAGCCCTCGGCCATAGGAATGTCACTGCCGATGTAATTGCCTTTGAGCGGATTGCCGTTCAC
>CAVEIY010000254.1:0-14593 GCA_963615825.1 Flexilinea sp. | reverse complement strand
CGCGCTGATCTACCGCCTGCTATTTAACCTGACGGAGAATGCCGTCAAGTACAACCGTCCCGGCGGCTCGGTACAGGTCACGGTCTCACAATATCCGGAAAAGCTCCTGATCCGCGTTTCCGACACCGGGTGCGGCATCTCGGAGGAGTTTCAGCGCAGCATCTTCCAGCCCTTCTTCCGGGTGGACAAGTCCCGCAGCCGGGAGTACGGCGGCGTGGGGCTGGGGCTTTCGTTGGTGTGGGAGATCGCCAATCTCCACGGCGGCTCCGTTTGGGTGGAGGAAAGTTCGGACAAGGGCACCACCATAGCGGTGGAGTTGCCGATATAATTTTCAGCGGACAAGCTTCGGCGACAGGTCCTGCATCAAGACCTGTCGCCGCTAACAGACGCAGTTTTATAAACCAGCGGATATGATGCAGAAGATTCCTGCGTCAAAATATCAGCCTGATCTGCGCACCATGAGTTAAACATAGCGCACCATGCGCCGTTCGAGCCATACCAATTCTGATATGTCGAGCTGCCATTACCTTCCTGTGCTTCTGCAGTCGATACATCTGATGGGAAAGCGCCCTGACCGGTCAGGGCGCTTTCCTTGTCTTACGGCAGGAAAGAGCAAGCTGCCGCAGACCTCAATTTAGGGGAGAAAATCCATAGCTGTTAGACAGCGCGTCGATTTTTTGCCCTGCCTTGCACAGGGGGCAGTCCTTGACCAGACTGGTCACATAACCGGGGATATCCTTTGGAGAAAACAGGCTGATCACAGGGACACCATCCACTCGGTCAAGGGCGCTGAAAACAGATGCGATTCCCTGAATGCTTCCCCCGTAGTACTCAATGCACTCAAGGGCCCTGCCTGCGGTTTTCCCGGAATTCACCGTAGAGATCAAAAGCAGAATGTTTTTCTGAGCGATCATGGGAAGAAGATTGCTCCGGAAGATCAAAAGCCCGTTCGAGTCGTATTCCGGCGTGACGACACAGATATTTTTTTCGTTGTTCAGAGAAAAGAGGTTTTTCTGAGAAAGCTGCCGGGCAAGGAATGCGCCGATGACCTCGCTGCCGTCCAGACAAACGACAGTGTCTATCTGCTTTTCATAGATATAGTGAGCAGAAAGCGTTACTGCGGCAGCGGCAGCCATCGTACATTCATGCTTCATGCGGGTGATGTCGAGATAGTGACTGTTGTGCGAGTGGCGGGTCGCAAAGTGCCCGCGATGCGCGGTCAAATTCAAATCAATGGACTCCTTGGACTTGATGATCATGGCACTCATAGTTCGCGTCTCCTTTCAATCATGTGCTTGCCGAGGTTGGAATAACGTCAAACATATTTCCTACATCGTATAGACGGCGGCGGTACGGAATCCCTCCGGCAGATCGAAGCCCTCCTGAGGGGAAAGATCCCAAGAGACCTGTCCGACCCACTGCGAGGCGACAGCCGAAAAATGGAGCAGAACGATGCCGAGATCCAGCGCCGCGTCTATCTGATCCGTGTAGACATCTTTCTGTTGGATCAGATAGATCCTGTGATCCCTGACGAGGAATCCATAGGGCTGACGATTGAGGTAGCTGGGGGAGAGGGAGGCTGCATAAAAGGCCTGCCAGAACATATCGTCATAGAAACCCATCATCTCATCGAGACCGTCCTTATTGCCCCACACTTCTAAGCTGACCAGATCCGGCACGCTCTTTTTCGGGGCGTAATACTGCCGTTCGACCTTCACATCTATGTTGGACATACTTTGAATATTCAAATGCAATTTCTTGGGAGCCTTTTCACCGTAGCCAAAGGCGACGATGGCAGCTACGTCGAGCGGCGTGGACAATTGAAGTTCTCTTTTGATCCGTGCACTGTCCGTAAAGGTCAGCCAGCAGGTGTCGATGTCCAGCTCGCACAGCTTGAGCACCAGATCCTCCATCATGTAGCCGGCATTGACCCCGGAACAGGGATGAGCGGAGGACATGAGCAGCAGATAATGAGGCGCGCCGATGAGGAACTGCTGATAGCCTGCTGATCCCTCCAGTACCTGCTGGGCCTCGCTGCCAAGTACGATCAACTCTGTGGCGATCTCCGGCACAAGGCGGGGACACTCCTTTTCGTAGTGGGTGCGAAGCTTGGACAGTATGCGGGCAGAAACTTCTTTGCTGCGGAATGCACGGACGGATTTGCGAGTTTGGATCAACGCTCTGTAGTTCATAGGAACCTCCTTCACTCCTGCTGAATAAACTTGTCCGCCGTAGCGCGGCAGATCGGACAGATGAAATCATCGCGGAGCGTCTCGCTTTCATGTATATAGCCGCACACAGAGCACTTAAAGCCGCCGCCCACCATTTCGCGGTAAACTGTGGCTGCGGGAGGCGTCGCCTTTCCGCGCGCGGCAAAGGCATTGACCGTAAGTACTTCGCCGCCGTCAAGGATCTCTGCTTCCGTTGCTTCGGCAATGTAAAGCGTATAACTGCCGATCGCCACCCGGCTGATGATGCGACAGGAGATGCGGGAGACCATATGCTCGCTCAGATAGGGATTGCCCGCAGCGTCAGCCTTTGTTGAAAAAACTGCAAATTTGTCTGTCACACGTCCGGAGTGATATCCGAAGTGGTTGACGAGGGAGTCCGGTGCATCGCTGCGAAGCAGCGTTATGCAGAAGCTGCCCGCCGCGTCAACAATGCCCGCCGTGTGGTTGTCGTGATTGACCGCGACTGTAAACTTTGCAGGGAAGGCGCTGGTGACCTGATGGAATGAATTGACGATACAGCCTCCTGATTTTCCGTCTGCCTGTGCGCTGAGCAGGCAAAGGGAATAGTCCATTTTTGCATAAGCCTTTCTGTCAAGCATAAGGTACCTCCGTTCTTAACAATAACAAATCCCAATACTATATTTTATTATATATAAATTACCGTGTCTGTCAAGAGCTGGAAACACGACTCGCATCAAACTGCAAAAGAAAAAGCAAACTGAGACTTTTCTCAGCTTGCTTTTGGGTATTCTAACGATAAAAACATTATTCAGGTCGCGCCGGGGGTTCCGCGCCGCGTCCTGTAGCAGTGCAGGCTTCGCTGGATGGCTCATCGCCTTTCTCTGCAGAACCTTTGCGTTGGCATTGCGGGCAGAGCCCTTCAAAGATGGTACGGTGCCGTGTAATATAAAAGCCTGTTGTCTCGGACACTTCCGAATCAAGGTCATTACGATAAGGAACAGCCACGTCACTTACCGCCCCGCAGCCGATGCAAATCAAATGGTAGTGCAGATCAGTACGAGAGTCATATCGGTCTGCGCCGGGAACACGCACATGAGTGATCTCTCCCATCTCGGAAAGAAGATTAAGATTTCTGTATACGGTTCCCCGCCCCAGTTTGCTGTCGATCATTCGGACATCCAAATAAATGTCGTCTGCGCTGGGATGATCGTATCGGGCACGAACCGCATCCAAAACTACCTGCCGCTGTCTGGTATGTCTCCGCCGTATCATCGGGCCGCCTCCACAACCTACTCAATTTTTCAGTGCCTACTGTAGCACAAACCGAAAAAATATGCAAGTGACGAAAGAAGATATCTTTTTGGCGTGAGAAAACGATCGTCCCCGGATCTCCGTGTCACCCGATCTTGTCTTTGGTTAGTGTAAAGTTTTCGTTGGCAAAGAAGAAGGGGCAGTAGCAAAGCCACTTCCCCTTGGCGCTCAAAACTCGTTAAAATGTGAGTGACCAAACACAGAAAACGAGAGGAGCTCCGGGGATATGGTAACAAGATTAGAAGCACAGGGCAAGAGTATTTTCCAGTGGGGCGATAAGTTTGTAGATATCACCGAACTGGAAAGAGTGGTCTACCAAACCGTCCTGTCCCTTGGCCGAGATATTATGAGTCGGTGCATAGAACAGGCAGGCAGCATCCTGGCAGAGAGACAAGGGATCTCTGCGAGACAAGGGATACAGAACCACAACTCTCAAGACAGTCATGGGCGAGATAACATACCGCCGTCATGTCTACCTCGTGGAGGGGGATTCAGTTCCCTCCACGAGCATCTACCTGCCGGACAGGAGTATGGGTCTTGACACCGTCGGCCTTTTCAGCGATACTGTGTGCATGATAGTAGCAGAAGCGGCCTGCGCGGTGAGTTACCGGGCAGCGGCCACCACCCTCAAAGACCTAACGGGACTGGACATAAGCCACGAAAGCGTGTGGCGCATTGTCCAGACCGCCGGGAACTGGGAGCAGGCCCGTGTAGAAGGACTGGCAGATGCCGCAAAAGCAGAGTGTGACGCCGGGACCTATGAGACGCCTGTGCTGTATGAGGAAATGGACGGTGTGTATCTTGCACTGCACGGGAAAGACCGACAGGAGAACGGCCCCAGCAAGGAGATGAAGGTAGCCATTGCCTATTCCGGCGTTTATGAGGACGCCAGCGGGCGAAGGACTTTGGCGAACAAGGTGTCCTATGCCAGCTTTGAACAGGCAAAGGATTTTCGCAGTCATGCCGAGGGCGTTGTAGCCGACTTCTACGCAGTTGAGCAGGTGAAGCGGCGTACTCTTCTGACCTACTTCAAGAACAATGCAAAGGCGCTGTTGCCCTACTACGAGCGACCGGGGCGCAAGTGTCCAGAGACTAACGAGGGGCAGCAAACGGCTCGTTGTGGAAGCGTGGAGAGCAACATCTTCACCATCATTGGGAACCGGATGAAGCACAACCGCACCAGCTGGAGCGTAGCCGGGGCAAACAATCTGGTTGCTTTGCTGGCGCTGCACCACACGGGCCGGCTCCGGCTCGTCCTGCGCGGCTGGAGGACTCACAGCAGGCCGGAGAGCAGCTTCACCGTGACGCTGCCGCTTTCCGCACAAAGGTCAGCAGTCTATGTGAGGGCGCGTACGTTCCCCCGCACTCGCTGTCCGCCGGGAATGTCCATCCAGCAGTAAGGCACCATCTGACGCACTTCACTCCGTTGTCTGATATGCACACTTACAGTTGACAGACAGCGTTGTTTGAGAGTGCCACGGTCCGGCACTGCAGAGTTTTTTCACCTTGAACAACAACTCATATCTGCGAATTTTTGAGTGCCCGCCCCCTGTGCCAACGATTTTGTTACACATATTTGCCCCTGGTTCAAGCTTGACACAAGACGAGAATCTTGATATGCTACACATATAGAGCAGGACAACCTGCGGTTTGATGGAGGTGAGAACATGGACAACAGCGGCAGTAGACGACAAGCAGACAGTGTGCCATTCCCCTGTGAGTTGTCACGGACTGCCATGCGTCCGTGACCTCCCCGGTATGAGTTTGCGCACCACTGTCTGCCTTTAGAACGGAGTCTGCACCCAAGCGATGAACGCGGCACGAGGTTCTTTGCGGCGGCAGTGGGTTTTTTGCGCCCTTTTATGCGCCAATCGATGGATCCTCCTTGCCCGCGCTGTTGGATCAGGGCAGCAGATTGCCAAGCATGGCATGATTCTACAATAGGAGGACAGAAGGATGAAGAAGAACGGAATTGAACTCAATACAATCGTTCAGCACCCGGATTTCCCCGCGCAGGTAACGAAGGTGGTTCGGAGCGGACTGACACCGGCCCTGATTCGGCGCGAATTGCAATCGTATCATGAAAACGACATTGCCGCAGCTTTGGACATTTTGAACCGACAGGAGCGCAGCCGTCTTTACCGGCTTCTGAGTGCGGATCAATTGGCGGAGGTACTGTCGTTCTCCGAGTGCTCCGCCTCCTATCTTGAGGAGTTGCCTATGCCGCGCAGAGCTGAGATATTGTCTCATATGGAAGCGGCGGAGGCAATGGAATACCTACACTCCGTAAGCCGCGAGCAGAGGGATACGTTACTGGCACTGCTGGACGACGATATGCGCCAGGAGGTTCATTTTCTCAGTTCCTTTGATGAAGCTGAGGTTGGACGGTGGATGACCACGAATCTTGTTTCCATCCGCAGCGAAATAGATGTGCGGCAGGCGATGAGGGAACTGATCGCTCAGGCGGCGGAAAATGACAACATCGGAACGATCTATGTGGTGGAGGAGGATGGTACGCTGCGCGGCGCCATTGATCTGAAGGATCTCATCATCGCCCGTGAGAGCACACCGTTGGACGGTATCATCATGAACTCTTACCCCTTCGTCTATGCGACAGAGCGGATCGACGACTGTATTGACCGGCTGAAGAATTATTCGGAGGACTCCATTCCTGTTTTGGATGGACGAAACCGCCTCAAGGGCGTATTGACAGCGCAAATCGTCACGGAGCTGGTGGGAGAGGCCTTGAGCGAGGACTATGCAATGCTGGGCGGCTTGATGTCGGAGGAGGATCTGAACGAGCCACTGAGAAAAAGTCTGGGCAAAAGGCTTCCGTGGCTGGTCATTCTCTTGGGACTTGGTCTGATGGTGTCGGGCGTTGTAGGGCTTTTCGAGCAGGTGGTAGCCAGTTTGACCCTTGTGGTCTGTTTCCAGTCCCTAATCCTGGACATGGCGGGCAACGTGGGGACCCAATCGCTGGCAGTCACCATCCGCGTGCTGATGGATGAAAATCTTTCCACACGGCAAAAACTGCTGCTGGTCGGGAAGGAAGCTCGCGTAGGACTATGCAACGGCGTGATCCTTGGTCTACTGTCTTTCCTTGTTATCGGGGCTTACCTGTATTTGCTGAAGGGTCAGCCGCTTCAGGTATCTTTCGCGATATCTCTGTGTACGGGTGCCGCGTTGACATTATCCATGCTGCTCTCCAGCGTGACAGGGACTGCGATTCCGTTGGCATTCAAGAGGCTGCGTATTGATCCAGCCGTTGCTTCCGGTCCGCTGATCACCACCGTGAATGACCTTGTAGCTGTCGTTTCCTATTACGGTCTGGCGTGGTGGTTCCTGCTCTACACCCTCCACTACTGACAGAATTGCTTTGCTAAAAGCAGAAGCGTGTCTCACGGGAGTATTATTTGTCGATCTTGCTCTTGTCGATAAGGCAAAACGAAACGTCAGAACTGCGAATTATGCCAACGCCGGATTCTATGGAAACTACAATGATAAGAAGACAGTCTTTACCCTTCCTGTCAGCCATCTGAATTGCGATTTCCTCGCGGAATCCGAATGAACGAAGCACTATTGCGATGAACGCGGTGAGCTGAAGGACAGCCGTCTGCTGTATACCGAGCCGGGAAAGAAGCAGCCCACGTTCTACATCAAAGCCAATACGGTCTATATCGACGAGTTGAGTGCTCCTCCCAAGGATAGCAGCTATGCTCTTTCCGGCGTTCCCGTGATGCGGAAGGGGAGTGCTGTCTCCTTTGCAAAAACTCAGGCTCAGGGATGGGATGCTTCCAGCCTGTATGCCACATGGCACATCTTTGGCGGCGTTAAGACGTCTGATCGAAGCCGCGTGTATGTGTTGGCATACAAAACTAAAACCGCAAACTTGGTCAATTCTCAGGAAGCCTATCTCCGGTTCAAGGATCTCGGCTTTACCGATGTCATCAAGGTCGATGGCGGCGGCAGTACGATTCTGCATACAGGCGGTAAAACCAACGTCTCTACAGTTGGCAGCCGTCGTATCTGCACTGTATTCTTCTTCGGAGGAAACCCGTACACACCCGCCTATAAGACCCTGAAACGCGGAAGCAAGGGGGAGATGGTCAAGCGGCTTCAGTGGGAACTTAATGATCGCGGATTCAGCTGTGACATTGACGGTTCCTTCGGTCCGGCTACCAATGTGGCGTTGCGGGCGTATCAGATCTCTGTTGGACAGACTTCGGATGCTTCCTGCGGGCCTGCTACAAGAAAGAGTCTGCTGGCATAAATCAAAATGATAGAAGAGGGCGTGGTATATATTCCCTCTTCTTTTTTACAAATTATTCAGTTATACCGAGAACCAATCTTCACCGTCGAGTTGAATAGGGGACTGGTCGATGTTTACCGTGTTCCAGGCGTCGATGAAGCTCATAGCATTATAGCTTAGTTCTGGAATCGAAGGACATGGATTGATTTTACCGAGGTCTCCTAAGACATTACATACCATCAGAGCTTCTTTTCTTGAAATCTTACTGAAGTACAAACGTAAGATCTCTCGCCGAATCAGGTTATGCAAATCATCTTCAGGATCGGTTTCACCAAAGTCGAAACCAAACGGATCAGGTTCAGAATGGGATTTCTCTACTTCTTCAGCGATAGGATTTGGATCTCCGCCAAGAGTACGAAGAAAGATCTTTGCTGCATGTCCGTACTTTTTCTCATAGCTATCCATAAGAGCTCTCATATTACGCCTCCTCGACATTTCGTGGAATCATTATACGCCCAAAGATCCAGTCTGCCAACGATATTTTTCTCTGTCTATTCTAAGATAGAGCGATTATTATTTAGCAGTACCGCTGGCTGATTGAGGGCTTGAGCGTGGATCAGCCGAGAGCGCATAAGCCTGTTTCAAGTTTTGAAATCATCTGCACAAGTTTCACTTGCCATTCACCCATTCATTCGATATCATAAAAGAGGAACCCCTAAAAAGGAAGTATCGTCTATTTTTGTGAACAAGCCTGAAATGATCAGTTCCATGGCGGAGATAATCGGACTTTCCAAGAAGGATTGCGAGACAGTCTTAAACATGGTTCCGTTTCCGTCCAGAGGGCGCTCAAATCTGGCGAAAAGGTGCAACTGGTCGGCTTGGGCTCGTTCGAGTCCAAGCCTCGTGCCGCCCGTACCGGCCGCAAGGCTTCCACCGGCAAAGCCATTGCGATCCCCGACTCTTAATCCCTGACATTCAGGGCCAGCGGCGCTCTCAAGAGCTGCCTGCGGTAAAAAACAATTCTGTTCTGCCATGTAGGAGGAAATGACTATGAGTTCAACCGCAAGAATGGTAATGAAGATTATTGGTGCAAGTCTGGCATTCGCTGCTTTCGTCTGCCTGCTGATCGGCGGCTGGCATGATATCGGTGTTGGCTGTGTTTGTCTGCGAAACCGGCTAACCAAGAAGCCTCGTCCCGAATCAAACCTTTATGGTGATGGGGATATGCACGCTTGAGCGACATACAAAAGCGAATGATTGCGTGCTGCGTGGACAGAGGTGGCGGGGCGCTCGCTCTGAGCAATGCAAAGCATCTTCTCTCTGCACCGTATGAACATCTGGGAAAACGCGGCTCGGCCCCCCTCGTTTACACAAGCCCGCAGCGGACATCGAGCAGAACAGTGGACGGGCATTGCCGTCCACTGTTCTGCTCTTTTTTACCGCAAGGCTCACAGAGAACAGATATCGGCCGTCAGTCCAAATCCAATGTCACGCAGGATTCCCGATGGATGCCAATAAAGTATGCTTAAGAGCAAAAAAGCGTCCGTCAATGATGACGGTCGCCAAGAGAAGATTAACTGTAAAATCCTGAAATCGCCCCACGAAACATAGCCTTTAGGGCTTCCGGCTACCTGACTGCACCAATCCGATCCGGCGCTCCAGCTCGCAGAGTACGCTGCCCTGCCCCAATTGGCTGGTTGTCTCCTGCTGACGAAGCAGGGCGATACTCTGCTTGGTCTCCTTCAATTCCTCGTCTGTCCACGTCCTGTTCCAAAACCGCGTCAGGACAGCAGATGGTTTGCGATACTCGCAATGCTATCAAACAGGCAGTGAAGCTCTCTGTCCCAAATCGTAAGATGGGAGATCGAAGGCCCCTGACAAAGCGCGTCCAGGTTCTCCGGCAATGCTCTCACCGTGGCGTCATACTCTTCAATGGCGGTAGCTCTCGGAACCGTTCCTCCCTCATTCAAGGGCGCTCTGTTACCGTTGACTGACTATATGCTCTGGGCCGTCATGATTCTCTATTTTTCACGCTTCGGCTTTATGACTTTTCCTTATCTCTACCGTCTTCGGTGGCATCTTTCTTTATATCGGCAAGTCGTTTCCGCGACCTACGGCTGATTGTCAAGGCATCATGCGGCGTATCCGTTTCGTAACCATGCCGCCAGAATACAGACAAACTCTGCCGGGTAAGGCTTGCGCTCCATCGGATGCCTTGCTATGGCGCTCAACGCGTCTCTTTCTCTTTCCCAAACAAAATCAACCGCCAAGCAAATGCTGCACTTTACATCAAGACTACAGGTGTGATAACGCTGAGCAACCGCTGGATACAGCAGCCACTCAGCAAATCTCGCCCGGTATGGCTGCCAAACCGCCAGATAAACCGCATATGAGACATGAAAGAAGCGGAAACTCCCAGCGGACAGGCCAAGCTGACGCAAAAGTCCATATATTTCTCCTATGTCCACAGGTCATTACGCCACCTCTCTGCCCTCAACCTTTGCGATTTTAGCACGCAAAGAAGCCAAGAGCTCCTTGATCTCGCTTTCTTCCAGCATTAGCAGAAGAAATATCAGTGCAACTGCAGAAAAGCAATATATCCCCCGCTCCAAATCACTATATGCCCTCCCGGTAATGTGAAGCTGCTCCGCCATCTCCTCCTGCGTCAACCCCCTTCGTGCTCTCAAGGCGCTGACATATTCTGCGAAATAGTTTTTAAGGATAGCTTTGTATGGACTCATGTGGCATCCCCCCGTTTCGACAATTATTTCTCGTTATGGAGAGTTTACCCTATCTCGAAGTGCGCTTCCATGTAGCATACTTCGTGCTCTCGCCGTGAAAGCAAACACGGAGCGGCTAATGAAGACCAAACTTGCAGGCCGGAAGGCACCACTGAATCCTGTACACGGAGAAAGGTAAAAAAAGATGAACTTTTTGAGCGGGATCCGACTCAACGACTTTCCGGAACGAGGCTCCTATCTTGCCGATTTGCCGGTCGTTCGCTGTCTGCACGGGCTTGGAGAATTGCCTTTTCTAAAGCCCGTAACTTTCTTTGCCGGAGAGAATGGGACCGGCAAGTCAACGCTTCTTGAAGCAATCGCTGTCTCCTGCGGATTTAATCCGGAGGGCGGCTCCAAGGACTTTTCTTTTGCCACCAAAGACTCTCATTCTGAACTCTATCGCTATCTCACCACTATCAAAAGAGCCTATCCGAAAGACGGATTCTTTTTGAGAGCAGAGAGCTTTTACAATACCGCAACCTATTTGGATGAGGTCAGCATGGGCGATCTTCGCAGATACGGCGGTGTCTCTCTCCATAAACGATCCCACGGGGAATCGTTCATGGCTTTGGTGACGAGCCGTTTTGAGGGGAATGGGCTTTATATCTTGGATGAACCGGAGGCTGCACTCTCCCCGAAAAGTCTGATGTCGCTGATGGTGGCAATTGACGCGCTTGTAAAGGCCGACTCGCAGTTTTTGATCGCAACGCACTCTCCGATCCTCATGTCGTACCCTCACGCTGAGATCATAGAGCTGCACGACAGCGGGATACAGAAAATCGAGTATCAAGAATCGGAGCATTATAAAATAACAAAACAGTTCATCGAGCATCCGGAGCAAATGCTTCACCATTTGCTCAATGAATAGGCAGCTCGCCGCTCCCGTGTTCTGCGTGGCGTTTGGTTCTCCCTTAACACAGACTTTATGTCGGAAATGATATCATGCTCAGCATATTCTTTGACAGTGGCGAAAGGAAGGATTCGGACCATGCAGTTACACCAAAAAGCAGCACATTGGGTATGCGCCATTCTTATTGTTTTCGCGCTCACAGCCTGCGGCAAAATCGGCGACGAGACCGTCCAGCGGCAGCCAGGTAAAATCGAATATACGAATCTGCATGACACGGAATCTCGCCTGCTTTTACAAAGTCTGCTCTCCGATGCAGGGGTGTCTGAGGTTCGAAGCCAGAGTTTTTTCAGACGTGTCGATGCCTTTAACGACAGCGTGCAGAAAGCGTGGCTCACAAATGGCTTTGAAGAGGCGGAGCCGCTGTATATGAAATACGAGCCATACGAGATGCACGAGGAATGGGCATCAAAGAACGGAGTCTTTCCGGGCTGGAACTGCCGGATGACCGCGCTGGGTCTGTTTGGTGATTTTGTGTCCGCAGGGGAAGCGCCCATGATCGAGACGAGCGAGGATGTGCTGTTTGTCGACGAGGAATCCTTGAATACCGACATCGATGCGCTTGGCGGAAGCAGTCTGACAGAGTTCCGCGCGTTGTACGCCACCATAGGGGCCGAAGACACCACGGACATTTCGCAGCATGTGCAGACCGTGCAGGAGGCTTGGATGGCCCGTAGCGTTTCCTTCAAAGATACGGATAAGCTTCGCCTCATCACGGTGTTTTTCCACGACAAGCCAACAGAGGAAGTGTCCCTGCTGTTTGTCGGGCACGCCGGCGTACTGCTGACAGCGGATGACGGGGCGCTTTATTTCATTGAAAAAGTGGCTTTCCATGAGCCATACCGTCTGCTTCGATTCGCCGACCGAACCTCTCTGAGCGATTATCTCATGGGCAAATATGATATCTCGTGGGGACAGGATACGGCGAGTCCTTTTATCATGGAAAACGACGAACTGATGGCAGGGTGGCGTCCAAACCCGCAAGGAGAACACGAGTAGGGAGCCGATGCATCAGGGGGGATGATGATGACAAATAAAAAGCACCTTTCAGAGGGGCGGCGCGTTTCGCTTCCTGTCGATAGCAGTGCCTTTGATGATTTTATCCGGAACACGGACATTTTTGAATTGACGAGGACATATATGCGGCACTGCCTGGAAAACTGGTATGGGGATGAACCCGCGCAATTTGTTGAGGCTTTACGTGCCGATTTCAACACTGTGATGGGGACATACTGTTTTCATAATACGATGGTTTCCCTGAATAAGAATTTTAATTTTGAACCCGCTATGGATACTGTCACCTGTAAGATCACCATCGACGATGATGAGGGCCGCTACTGCGCTTCCTATCAAGCCGTATTTGACCATGATATGCAGATCATCGATGATGGGATCAGTGGCAGACACTGATCCCATTGCAACGGGGCAATGCCAAGCTTGCAGTACGGACGTGCTGAATATCTTCCCTGTAAGGTCGAAATGTGGAAAGCATTTATCAAAAACGGGGCCTCGGATGGACGGTTTTTAGTCTCCTTGACAACGGCCAACTTATCTGTATAATGGTGGTGAACATTGTTCATATTGGGGTGATCAGATGAATACCGCTGTAACATCGAAAGAGGACATTTTGAAGACAAGTCGTGAGCTTATCCGAGAGCAGGGCTGGTCTGCGGTAAGTGTTCGCTCGGTCGCAGCGGCCTGCGGGGTATCAGTCGGCGCGATCTACAATTATTTTGATTCCAAAGCCGAGTTGGTCGGCGTTACGGTAGAGAGCATCTGGCGCGAGATCTTCCACCGCCCGGATGACAAGGCTGTGTTTGACGATGTGCAGGCCTGCGTCACGTGGATGTATCGGCAGATGGCCTGCGGCAGTGAGCGCTACCCCGGCTTCTTCACCCTGCACTCCATCGGCTTTATGCGGGGTGAAAGAGCAGACGGGAAGCAGCGTATGCAGCAGACCTGGCAGCATATCTTGACCGGGCTGTGCCGTGTTTTGAAACAGGATCCCAAGATCCGCCCGGACGCCTTTACGGAACAGTTTACGGCGGAGCAGTTTGCGGACGTCCTGTTTTCCCTCATGCTATCTGCCCTGTTGCGGCAGGACTACGATCCCACCACCGTGCTGGAGATCGTCCGCAGAACGCTTTATTAAATTCCCACCGAGCTGTGGGAGTTTTACATACCGCAAAGCGAACGATGTTCATTGAAGCGACAACTTGAGATCTTTGGAGGGAGAGAATATGTTTTCCTATACACTTGGTGCATGGACGCTGGAATTTACAAAAGAGTATAGAGTCGTTCAGGATAATACAACAGCCGTTGTTGTTGACGATGAAAGAACCGCTCTGGTATTGCTCAGTCTCAGGTCCAATGGGAACATTTGCATCGAGAGAACTTATTACGCCATGATATATGAGATCGATGCGGCAGGACAAAGGATCACCTTTCACGTCACTGGCGATATCGGATAAAATAAGGTTCAGTTTGCCTACCGAAAAGCACACAGCTCCCCGCAAGCTTATACAGAAAAATGAACGACGTCCACCTTTAATTAGAATCTAAGGATCGTGACGGCGTGAATGTGGATTTGCAGGAGTGTCTTGCTGGCTGAAAGGCACCGTGACTGGAAGAGCGAACGATATGACCGCAACATACCAATTTTAGGAGGACGACATGAATACGATATATTCCATTGCACTTTTGCCGCTTGCAGCTGTCCCAATTGTGGTGATATCTTATATCCTTCGTCGTATTCTCGGAAAGAAGTAAGAGAGACCACAGTAGAGACGCATCAGGAAGCCGGAGTCACGCGGGGGCTGGGGAAGTTAGCATGCGCACGGTGTTTGCCGCCCCCCTCTCGCTGTTTTGTGCGGTATCGGGAGCGGCCGGGATTTTCTTGACCTTTACCGATGGCAAAGATGAAACCGGGAAATGAGTCCGTTCCGAGCTTTCTCTCTGGGAGGTACTGTGAAAACATCATTTAGTGTCAGAGGCAGCCTCAGGGTGGAAAAAGGGCGCAGCAAAGCAAGCGTCCCAAGAGACGCCGCTATAATACAGTTGCAGACCTAACCGGCTAAAGCGTCCAAGGAAATCGAACCGGCAGGGACAAGGCCAAGAGAAACAAGCAGCTTGACCGCTTCTTTTGCGGAAGAAA